>NZ_JACJDT010000009.1:0-164903 GCF_014163675.1 Pseudoalteromonas sp. SR44-5 | reverse complement strand
GATAACGGTAAATTAGTTGGTTTTAACGTGCTAGTAGGTGGTGGTCTTGCTATGACTCACGGCGATACTGCAACGTATCCACGTAAAGCCGATGATTTTGGTTTTATCGCTATTTTCTTCTATCTAGGTACGCGCTATTCTGATGTCATTCGATAATGGAATTAATAACACATGCTTAAAAATACAAAATCTTCGTACGGTGTGGTTGCCATTTTATTACATTGGTTAATGGCGGTAATGGTGATTGGCTTATTTGGCCTTGGCTTGTACATGGTTGAACTTACTTATTACGATAGTTGGTATAAAGGTTCTTTGGATTTACATAAAAGCGTAGGGATCACCTTAGTTGCTTTATTAATTTTTAGATTTGCTTGGCGTGCATTGGGCACGCAGCCTGAGCCAGTAGCGGGCAGCAGTAAAGCGTTAAATAATGTAGCGCATACAGTACATATATTTTTATATCTACTGCTTAGCGTCATTGTGATTTCAGGGTATTTGATTTCTACTGCGGATGGTCGTGCAATTGAGGTGTTTACCTTATTTAGTATTCCCGCAATTGATTTTTCAGTAGCTAATCAAGCAGATATTGCAGGTAAAGTTCACTACTATGTGGCGTGTAGCCTCATAGGATTAGTGGTTTTACATGCTCTTGGGGCGTTAAAACATCACTTTATCGATAAAGATAAAACCTTAGTTAGAATGATAAAACCACAAAAGGATGATTAATAAATGAAAAAAATATTACTTTCAGCTGCAGTAGCAGCAACATTGTTTGGTGCTAATACTGCACACGCTGCAGATTATGTTATTGACACTCAAGGTGCCCATGCATTTGTAAACTTTAAAATTAAGCATTTAGGTTATAGCTGGTTACACGGTCGTTTTAATACTTTTGACGGCGGCTTTAGCTACGATGCAGCTAACCCAGACGCATCACAGATCATGGTTAATATTGATACTAAAAGTATCGATTCGAACCATGCTGAACGTGATAAGCATTTACGTGGTAAAGAGTTTTTAAATGTTGATAAGTTTCCAACAGCGACCTTCAAAAGTACGTCAATTAAGTTTGATGAAGAGGGTGATGAAGCTGATGTAACAGGTGAGTTTACCCTTCATGGTGTAACAAAAACGATTACCTTTGAAATCGATAAAATTGGTGAAGGTAAAGATCCATGGGGTGGTTACCGAGTTGGCTTTGAAGGTGAAACCAGTTTAAAGCTTGCTGATTTTGGTATTGATTACAACCTAGGTCCTGCATCTACACATGTTGATATTGGTTTGTATATTGAAGGTGTGCGTAAGTAAAACCTAACCTGAATTCAGGTTAAATAAATATGCTAATATTGATAAACGCCTCACTCAGTTGGGGCGTTTTTGTTTGCTTGTAACGTTGCTCTAGTAACGGTTTTAAATTATCTGGTAACCAACGTAATAACACTTCGTGGTAGGCTGGTTGTTGTTTTATTTCTTTCAGTGCTGCATTAAGCACTTCAACTTGCGCGATACCTTGCTCGGTGTTAGTACAGCCAATATAGCCATAACTCAGATCGGGAGCTTCAGTCAGAGGCAATTGCATTAACTGATCTTCAAACCCCATCGATTTTGCTAAATAGTAATGCTCGCTTGGGTAGCCCAATAAAATATCAATGCGCTTTTTCTTTAACATGTAAGTCAAACTGGCAAGGGTATCGCGACCAGGTCGAATAATTATCGATGCGTCGGCACTATTATTAATTACTGCATCAATAGCATTACCGTATGATCGGCTCATAGAAATCCCCAGTGCAAGTTGGTATTGATTGAGTAGGGTTTTCAATGATGCAGGTGTACTTGTTTCAAGCTTGAGATGTTGCACAAGCTCTTGGTGAATAGCAATAGAAGGCGATAAGCCAACCGTCGAAGTCTGTTCACTAAAGCTGATGTGTTGTTTGCGGTGCGGGCTTTGGTATAGCGAGAGCATGCAGTAAGTATGATTTGGGTTAGACAGCTCCTGTATTGTGCGACTTGATGGAAAAATAGTACGGTTGAATGTATAGCTAGGAAGCTGTTGTTCTAATAAGGCGATAACACCTTCATCGCGGCCTGTTCCTGCGTATTGATCGTTAAAAATATAATAAGGGGCAAAGTCAGTGACTATCCAATCAATTGTTTTAGCATGCAAAGGAGTGCTAATTAACAATGATAAAAAAGCATAACGAAAGGCATAATGCATTAATTCAACCACAGATAAATTATTAATATACTAAGTGTAGCAGCTGTTAAATAGTTAGCTTAAAAAAAGCAAAACGCCAGCATTAGCTGGCGTCATTTAAATTGCGAGGAAGCAAATCAGTATCGATTAATTGGCTTTTAACCATTTAACAAATTGACGTGCGTCACTTGCTTTTGTAAATAAGGTATTTTTTAAACCTTGTGTATCAGAAAAAATAACACGTTGTTTATTTACTGAAATTGATTGCACTGGATGTGCGATTTGGATCATAGATCCGTTGTAACTATAAGACATAATAAAACTCACTTTTTTCTTGTTATCTTTAATGTGCGCTAATTTCTTTATTAGCTTTCAAAGCACAATTAGATAGACCGTGTTGTGTTTAGCTTCATTACAGTGTTGACGATCTTTATGACATTTATGCGACTATTTAAAAATATGCCGTAGTCTGAATTGGGGTTCTCGCCGTACAATAACTTAGCTCTATAATATACGTTTTGCGGGGATTACTGGATCAGGGTAAAGAGGTTAACCGCGAGGCTTTTTTAGGACCAAGAGGACAATTTACCCCAGTAATTTTATTTACGCAAGCATTATTTTAACTTTATTCTAGCCATTGTATTTTAACTGCTGTATTTTAATTAGCTAATCTGAAAAAGGCGTTTAGCGGTATTTTAACTGTTGTGCGGTAATTTAACTGTAAATAATAAGATTTGGCTATGGAATACATTATCGTTAGTGATATTTTTGGTAAAACCGCTCATTTGAGTCACTTTGCACGGCAATTTAACGCTAAAAGCATAATTGTCGATCCGTACGATGGGCAATTGCAGCCAGTGATTGATGAGCAATTACAGTATGATTTATTTATCACTGAGTGTGGTCACGATAACTATTTCAACAAGCTTAATACCATTCTTAGTAGAGTAACTAAACCAACTACGGTAATCGGTTTTAGTGCTGGTGGAGCCGCTGCGTGGCGAAGCCAAGCAACTGTGAAAAATTCACAGATAAAAAGATTAGTGGCATTTTATCCAAATCAAGTTCGTCATTATTTAGATTTGTCTGCCAGCGTGGCCTGCGAGTTTATTTTTGCGAAGCAAGAAGTGCACTTTGATATTCATCCTGTGCTCGCTTGTTTAGAGCAGCAAATCAAAGTGCAATGCCAGCGTGCAGACTACGGTCATGGGTTTATGAATCCCTTGTCAAAAGGCTTCGATAGCTTTGGTTATCAACAATATAGCCAATACTTGCTCACTGAAAATAATTAACTGAAATTACTACCTTGTAAAAAATCTTGGCTATACTTATTTTTATCCAATAAAATAATTATAAATCATGACCGTACAACTACCTCCTTATAGTCACTTTTTATCAAACCCTGTTGCAAAGCCACCATGTCGAATGACTAATGCAAATATGTATGGTTTTTTTGCAAAAATAGATCAGGATAAAGTTCAACAGTATATCGATACAACGCTTAATATTGTTGCAACGGATGAGTTATATTTTAAAGGCATAGGCGAATATGCATTATTAACTTTTACCGACATAGAAAAAATTGCCTCATTAACGCCGCCTTTTAGTGAGCACGGTTGGATGCAAGAGACTGATATTATTATTTGGTTACCAGTTGCAAAGGTAGAAAAGCAAGGCAATGATGAAGATATTACTCATCTTTATTGGTATCCGGCGTTTATTTGCGTAAATAATGTTTATGCATTAATAAACGGCAGAGAAACATGGGGTTACAATAAATATTTATGTGATTACCAGATGCCCAGTTCGGTAAGTGATATAACCGACTTTTCAGTTTCATTGGATTGTTTTAAGCATTTTTCGCCAACGTCAAAATTACAATCACAGCATTTATTTTCAGTCACCAAAAACGTCAAGACGCAAAGCGATGGCTTATTATCTGTATTAGAGGACTTTGGCGAGCATGTCGCCAATTTGTTTGATGGGGATCATATTGGTATTGATTTTTCGCTATTAAAGCAGCTGTTACAGGGTTTTGTGAATCCACAGATGGATCAAATACTATTTAAGCAATTACCTGACGGGCAAGGCGATAAGGCTGTTTTTCAAGCGGTTATGCACTCTCCTTCAGAAATAAAGAAAATCCATCAATTTAAGCTACTCAGTGGTGCTTATCAGCTACATTTACAGCAACTAGATAGTTTTCCTTTAGCGCAAATGTTTGGTTTACAGCTAGGAGCGCAAGCTGTGTATTTGCCGTTTTATATCAAGATGGATTTTGACCAACTTCAAGCTACACAAATACTCCCTAAGTAAGGATCCATTATGGAGCAAGAAAAAATAGTTATTATAGGGGGTGGTGTTGCCGCAATGACGGCTGCTTTATACCTGACTGAACAACCTAATTGGCAGCAAAAAAGACATATTACAGTGTACCAACAAGGTTGGCGTTTAGGAGGAAAAGGAGCCAGTGGCCGTAATGCTGTTATGGGGCAGCGCATAGAAGAGCATGGTTTACATGTCTGGTTTGGTGCCTATGTTAATAGTTTTAAAACCATTGAAACTGTATACGACAAGCTACAGCGTCCGCCAACGAGTGCACTGAGTACCTGGCAACAAGCACTTAAACCGCATAGTTTTATTGCCCTTGAGGAGCACATTGATGAACAGTGGCAAACGTGGCCTATAGAGTTTCCTGTTTTACCTGGCAATCCAGCGAATGGGAGTTTAGATATTACCGTGTGGGACTTTGTAAAAATGACCCTTGCATGGCTAAAAAAATGGATACCACAATTTGAACTGGCCGCCAGAGTCCAAGCTAAGAGCACACAATTAACGACAAAAAAACCACGAGATAGATACCTACTACGTCATTTTCATCAACAAATTCAGACCTTGGTTTCTGATGGCAGTGAGGCATGGCAAACGTTTACCAACGATATACAAAATCTCAATCAAGAAATCACTTCAACACCTAGCTTACTTGTCGATAAATTAAATAGCTTTGTGCAAAGTAACAACACACTGCAGCCACAAATTTCTGAGAAGAAAGATAGTTTAGTGATTTGGTATATTGTCAGAAAACTAAAACGCTGGATTAACCAAGAGTTAACCGAGTTACTGGATGACAATGCAGAGTTGAGGCGTATTTATATTTGTGCCGATTTAGCGATAGCGATGCTGGTTGGATTGATTAAAGATAAAGTTTATCGCGATGGTTTTGGGGTCATTAACAAGTATGATTTTCGTCAATGGTTATTAAAAAATGGTGCGAATAAACAATACAGTGTCGATTCTTCGCCCGTGCGTGGTTTTTATGATTTAGTGTTTGCCTACCCACAAGGTGATTTTAAAAAACCAAATGTAGAAGCTGGAGTTGCTGCACTTGCCATGCTTAGAATCGCATTGTGTTATCGCGGTGGGGTAATGTGGAAAATGCAGGCGGGAATGGGCGATGTTATTTTTGCGCCATTGTATGAACTATTAAAACAAAGAGGCGTCAACTTTGAATTCTTCCATCAACTACAGCAACTTACACCTGGGATTGATGAAAGTGGCCAAAACTGTGTTGCTTCTGTGTTATTACAACAGCAAGTGAGTTTAAATAACTCATCAGAGTATCAGCCATTAATTGATGTGAAAAACTTAGCTTGCTGGCCAAGTGAGCCTCTTTATCAGCAGATAAACCACGAGCAGGCCCTGTTACTAAAGCAGAATAATATTAATTTAGAATCATTTTGGAGTGATTGGCCCAGCTGTTACCAAGCACATTTTGGCGCACAACTACCAACTAAAACACTGCAGTTTAAAGATGATTTTGACCGGCTGATCCTTGGGGTCTCAGTTGCTTCATTAGAGCATGTTTGCCCACAATTATTAGCAATAGACGACAACTTTGCTGCTCAGGCTAAAAATGTTCTTTCGGTAGCAACACAAGCCAGTCAGATTTGGTTAAATAAAACAGATCAACAGTTAGGTTGGCAGTATATGCCGCCAAGTGAAGAAGGGCCTATTTTGAGTGGTTTTAGCGAACCGTTTGATACTTGGGCTGCAATGCAAAACTTAATTGATAAAGAGCAGTGGCCTGCAAGCAATAGTCCGCAGAATATTGCCTATTTTTGTAGTGCATTTCCTTGTCAAGAGTACCCACCACAGAGTGATCATGGTTTCCCTGCACGGGCAAAAGCACAAGTAAAAACTAACTTAACACAACTATTAACAACTAATATGCAGCCATTATGGCCGTTAGCTTATAACGATAATGACTTTGATTGGTCTATTTTATATACACAGCATGACGTGCCAGAATCAGCGCGCTTAGATCAACAGTACTGGCGAGTGAATGTTGATCCAAGTGAGCGTTATGTGCTGTCGGTTTCAGGTTCCAGTCAATATCGTTTAGCAACTGATGGCACGCAATTTAGTAATTTATTTATTACCGGCGATTGGATCAAAACAGGTGTTAATGCAGGTTGTGTTGAAGCTGCGGTTATGGCTGGAATGCAAACAGCACGAGCACTGTGTGGGTATCCGCAGCAGATCAGTGGTGAAAATGCCTTTGAAGCGCAGTAAAACTAGCTAATTAATGGATAACTTGGCGACTTTAATCAATAAATTAGTCTATAATCGTAAATAATTACAATATCTTTACATTGTCGGTATTAAGGTTCACCATCTAATGAAAAGCCAACGTTATCCTTTTTCAAATCATATATTGCTGCTGTGCTCGTCGAGCCTCGTTTTTGCTGTGGCTGCACAGGCAAAAAATGACGATTCGAGTGGCTCTAGCCAAAGCCTCGAAGTCATTGAGGTGTTCGCCCAAAAACGCGCGCAGGCAATTGAAGATGTTAGTATTGCCATTAGTCAGGTCAAAGGTGATAGCCTTAAAAATCAACATTATAAAGATTCAACAGAGTTATCGGTATTCGCGCCTAATTTAAAAATCAGCCAAAATGCGGCTGAAGGTACGCCACCGGCGGTAAATATCCGGGGGGTTGGTTTAGTTGACTACAATACGGCGAACACCTCGCCTGTGGCTATTTATGTAGACGACATTGCCGTAGGATCTGCAAGTAATCAGATCGTTAACTTCTTTGATATTGAGCAAGTGGATATTTTGCGTGGTCCGCAGGGGACTTTATTTGGCCGCAATTCAACTGGCGGAGCAATTTTAATTCGCACTAAACGCCCTGAATTTAACGAGTCGGGGTATTTAACAGCGGGTATAGCAAATAATAACGCGTTTAGTATTGATGCTATGTATAACAATCAATTAAGTGATAACAGCGCGTTTCGTGTTGCTTTAAATCATCAAGACTATGACTATTCAACCAGCAATACTTTTGCACAATCACCTACCGCTGGAATGCAACAAACCAATGCACGGTTATCACTATTAAGTGATTTTGATACTGTACAGGTATTGTTACAAGCGCAGCTCGAAGATTGGCAGGGTATTGTGCAGCCTGTCGGTAATATCGGTGTAGTGGCGGATCCATTAACAGGTCAGTTATGTAGTCCTAGCGAAGCTGGTTCGACAAATTGCTATGATAACTTTGGCTTCAATGATGCCAGTGATGACTTTTACACGGTTAAAGTTAATAACGATTCTCCGCATAAAACGGATGGTAAAGGGTTTAGTGCACATATTAATTGGCAATTAAATGAGTTTAACGAAATTATTTCGATTAGTAGTTATAACCAATTAGAGCGCGATCATGCATTTAATTGTGATGGCTCATCAGCGCGATTATGCGAAGGAAATCTAGGTTTAGATACTCACTTATTTAGCCAAGAGTTACGCTTGCAAACGCAATGGAACAAACATACTTTAACTAGTGGTTTATATTACGCAGATGAATCAATCAAACAAGATAATATTAACGATATTTTAAGAGATTATCGCGGTATATTAGCCACCGACTTAACCGCAACCTTCTTCTATGATAACCAAATTGACACGCAAAATATTGCCGCTTTCAGCCAGTTAGACTATCAACTTAATTCAGATTGGTTGCTAAGTGTTGGACTACGTTATTCCTATGAGTCACTTGATTATGACTCAGTGGCACAATTAAATATGGTAGTTGATCCGAGTGATTTAGCAGGGGTTTTAGTGCCATTTTATCATGTGCAAGGCGAGCAATCCGATAATGGTTTTTCTGGTCAGTTTGCTGTGAACTACCTTATTAACGATACAACCCATGGCTATTACCGTTTTGCAAATGGGATTAAAAGTGGGGGTTATAATGGCGGGTTTTTATCTTCCCCTGAGCAAGCCGAATTAGCTGACTATGGCAAAGAGCGTCTCAATGCGCATGAAATTGGTACTAAATCATGGTGGCCTGAGCAAGGTGTGCGGTTTAATTGGGCTGCTTTTTATTATGATTATAATGATCAGCAAGTGTTTATGAACCAACCATCAGACTCACCACAAAAGCCACCCGTACAACTATTAGAAAACGTTGGTGATTCAGTGATCTATGGCCTTGAAGCTGAACTCGATTATCAAGCGACTAAAGCACTTTCAATGCGTTTTGCGATGGGTTACATTCCCCATGCGGAATTTGAAGAATTTGTTGATCCTTTGGGTAACAGTTTGACTCATAATCGGCTGCCATTTACATCAAAGTGGAATGTGAGTGCTGGCGTAGAATATCGTTTAGAGCTTGCTGGTAATCCCTTAACAACACAATTACTAGTGGATTATCAATCAGACTATTATTTTGATCAAAACCAAAATCCGTATGCTATGCAAGATGGTTACAGTTTAGTCAATGGTAATATTCGTTATCAATTAGATAACCTAGGTTTTGTACTGTGGGGCAAAAATTTATTTGCCAGTGAGTACAGTAATTTGAAGTTTGATTTGAGCTCTTTCCTTGGCATGTTGGAAGATTTTAAAGGGGAAGGTCGCCGCTATGGTTTGGATATCAGTTATCAGTTCTAATCTTTTTGTCATTAAACTGAGGCGTATTGTATGCTGTTAAAAGCAATACAAGGTTTTTGCTATGTAGTCTTTTTAGGCTTGCTAACAATATATGTCTGCGAAGTGCGTGCAACACAGTCAGCGGATGTGTTTGTTTATACAGAGCAACAACAAGATATAAATTTGTTTCAAGTTGGTACCTTATTAGCGGCAAGTTATGAAGGGTTTCCTGATAACAGTACTCAGATTGCGACGTGGCTTGACAATAAAAAACCACAAACAAGTACCACATATTATGGCGGAAGTTATTGGTTAGTTGTCGAACTTGAAAATCAGACTCAGCTAGCTGAATTAGTGTTGTTCCCTTACAACACCTTAGTATCGCGTATTGAAACACGTGTATATGATATGGCCGATCCCACATCTGAGGCCGCGCGTTACGTAACAGGGGGGATTGAAAAAAACGAATTTGCTTTTCATTACGGCAATAAAATAGCCCTTACACCAGGCAAGCGTTACTTTTTGATCACCAAGTATGAAAGTGACTACTTTTACACTCCTCCTAAACTGGTATTAAAACCCTATGCAGACTTCTTTACCCAGGTCACCATCGAAAATATGGTGATGATGTTGTGCTTTGGAGTAGGCATTGCGCTGGGTTTGTATAACTTATTAATATATTTTGGCGCACGGGATGTAACCCACCTTTATTACGCCTTATTTACAGCATGCTGGGTATTTGCCTGGAGCCAGTTTTTCCATATTCCAGATCAACTATTTGGTTTTTATAATGCCCATTTTCATTGGCTAGGGTTTGTTTTAATACCATTAACTAACATATTATTTTTCAATAATTTGCTTAAGCTAAAAGACAGTTTTCCACAATTAGCCAAAGCATCAATTATATTAGCTGTGGTGGCAACCGCAGGTTTGCCTTTCGCTGCTATGTGGCCAGGTTTTGGGTTTATTTGGGCAACAATAGTAACGGGGTGCACCTTATGCTTAGGCATGTACATAGGGGTTCGCAGTTGGATGAGTGGTTTTAAACCCGCGCGATACTTTGTCTTTGCTTACCTAGCGATGGCAATTCCTAATATGGTGGGAAATTTAACTAATTTAGGTGTACTGACGCCGATTGCAATCGATTTGTACCTATTAGGTTTGATTGGCACCGCCTTAGATGCGATGTTACTCGCGTTTGCAGTGGCAAATAAATTTAGTATTTTACATGATGAGAATGTTGAGCTTACTAAAAACCTCGAGCAAAAAGTGCAATTGCGTACGCAGGAGTTACAACAATTGGCGTCAGAACTCACTGATGCCAGTGAAGCTAAGAGCCGTTTTTTAGCAAATATGAGTCATGAAATACGTACGCCAATGACCTCTATTATAGGCTACGCAGATGGTATTATTTTAGGCGATATTAAGCCTCACGAACGAAATCATGGTATTCGGGTTATTTTACAAAACAGCCGCCATGTTTTAGGACTCATAAACGACATACTTGATATGTCAAAAATAGAGGCCAATCGCCTTGAAATTGATTTAGTCGAGACTGACTTATTTGCAACCATTGCGCATATAGAATCGCTATTAGGCAAACAAATTCGTGATAAAGGTCTTAAATTTAAAGTTGATTACCAATTCCCACTGCCTGATTGGATTATTTCTGATCCAACCCGATTACGACAAATATTGTTAAACTTAACAGCTAATGCATTAAAATTTACCACGGTAGGGCATATTCAATTAGTGGTGAGTTGCACTAAAGAGCAGCTTATCATTAAAGTTAAAGACACCGGCATTGGGATGACAGAGGCTGAGCAACAAGACTTGTTCACGCCGTTTTATCAGGCTGACTCATCGATCTCACGTAAATATGGCGGTACAGGACTCGGTTTAAATATTTCAAAAAGTTTAGCCGAAAAGTTAGATGGTAATATCACCGCTCATTCCCATGTTGGCAGTGGCAGTGAGTTTAGCCTCAATATCGCGCTATATATGCCTGAACGAGTGCGTTGGATCAATAGTTTTGATGAGATCTCTATAAGCAAAGAAAAAGAGCTGCCAAGTCAAGATCAGCGAAATCTCGTGGGTGAAGTGCTGGTAGCGGAAGATCATCCTGAAAACCGTGAACTGATCAAACGTATTTTAGAGCGAATGGGGTTAACGGTTACTGCGGTAGAAAATGGCAAAGATGCAGTGCAAGCGACCCTAGATCATCAATTTGATTTGATTTTATTAGATATTCAAATGCCAGTAATGGATGGTGAACAAGCGATTCATATTATGCAGGCAACAGGATTAACGACACCCATTGTTGCCCTTACAGCAAATACTATGAAGCATGAAGTTGATCGCTATCTAAAACAAGGGTTTATTGATCATATAGGCAAACCAATTGACCGCAGTGAATTTAGTCATAAAATTGCTAGTTATTTAGATATCGAAATGCTTGAAGATGTAAAATTGCCAGAGCATGAATTTGAGGTGCTTAAACAGGTGTACATAGAAGGGCTTAAAAAGCAGCGAGAAACAATAACCAAGCAATATACAGATGGCGATATGACAGGGTTTGCACAAAGTGTTCATATGCTAAAAGGAACTGCTGGAATGTTTGAGTGCGAAACATTGTACCAACATGCAATCAAGTTAGACAAAGCCCTTAAAGCCGATAGCGTGATGTTAGATAGCCATTTAGTTTATCAAGTGTTTGATGAAATTGATGATATTTTATGTCACTCACCTCAGTAAAATAAGCTGCTCACGGGTAATGTCCGGAAAATCAGTACGCTGTGTATAACGGGCATATAAGGTTGAAAAAATGGCGCTGCGTGAAAGCTGATCAAATGTTGTGATCAGTTTTTTTGCTGTTGTTTTTGAGCTATAACAACACTCGCGATAGCGTTTTATTAATTGTGTCAAGCTTTGTCCTTGTTGCTGTAAAGCCAGCTCTGCTTCAATAAAAAATGCGCTACCACTCCAATAAACTCTTTGTTGTGCACCTTGTTGCCACATATCGTCGGCAAGTTCACTTAATGGCTGTTGCTTTGTTCGCGTTTGCTGACGTCCGCGTTCAAGCCCTGCAGATAGTCGTTGTATAAATTGCTCTCTAGTGATCACTTTACTATCACGCATTATTATATTTTGCATATAGGTTGCAAATCCTTCACTTAACCAGAAGCCCGAATAGGGTAGTAACGGTAAGTAAAGGTGTGCCATTTCATGGTAGAGGGTCCAGTCATCGCGTAATTGTGTAAAACTGGCAAAGCGATCAAAATGTAACTCTATGCCACCTGGATCACCACGGCGCACACTTCCCCAAGGCACGGGTTCAAATGCAATATACCGAGGGTGTAAATAAATGGGTAAATTAGAGTATGGCAGTGGGCCTAAAGTTGCCTGAGTTTGCTCAAGACTAAAATTCAGCCATTGCAGTATTATTTGCTGCTTGCTTTTTGACAGCTCGGTTAATCCTTGAGGATCAAGCTGGGCTGCGAAAACAGATGTACTCGCTAAACAAGTAACGAATAAAATTCGATTAAACAGTTTCATATCTGGTACTTAATGGTTTTTAATTGCTCACAGAAGACCGAGTAAAGCATAAAATCCGTTCATTATTTTATTGTTGAATGATAAGTATAGATGCTAAAACCACGACACTCACTGCCAACCATGGTTTAATGTTTATATGATATTTTATAATAAAAATATGGCAAGTTATGGGTTATCAACACATTGAAATTCCACCTCAGGGTGAACAAATTAGCATTGATAATAAAGGCATGTGGCATATTCCGGCGCAGCCGATCATTGCTTACATTGATGGTGATGGAGTAGGGCAGGATATCTCTCCGTGTATGCGTGACATTGTGAACCATGCTGTGCAGTTATGTTATCAAGGAGTGCGAAAAATTCACTGGATGGAAGTCTTTAACGGTGAAAAAGCTGCGCAGCTATATGATGGGGATTGGTTTCCGCAAGAGACGATTCATGCGGTTCGGCAATTTAAAATAGCGATTAAAGGGCCTTTAACCACGCCGATTGGCGGAGGTTTTCGTTCACTCAATGTTGCTCTTCGTCATGAAATGGATTTATTTGTAAATATGCGGCCGATTAAAGGCTATTGCGCATTACCGTCACCGTTAAAAAAACCTGAAAATACCAATATTGTTGTGATCCGCGATAGCTCTGAAGATGTGTACTCTGGAATTGAATGGCAAGCTGGCAGTGTCGAAGCCGAAAAAATGCTGGATTTTTTATGCCAAGAAATGGGCGTAACCCGTCTGCGCTTTGATCAACAATGTGGTATTGGCATTAAAAATATTTCTAAAGAAGGGTCAGAGCGGCTAGTGCGCTATGCAATAGCGTATGCGCTTGAACAAAATAGTGACTCGGTAACGGTTGTGCATAAAGGCAATGTACTTAAATTTACTGATGGTGCGTTTAAGCGTTGGGGGTTTGCCGTGGCGCAAACTGAGTTCTCAGCAATACCACACAGTAATGGCCGTTGGCTAGAAATACCACGTGAGGGCTTGGCACCGTTAGTTATTAAAGAAGTGATTGCAGATAACATGCTCCAGCAAGCGTTAATGAATCCTGAGCAATTTGATGTAGTGGTAACAACCAACCAAAATGGCGATTATCTAGCAGATATGTTGACTGCACAAGTGGGTGGTATTGGTATTATGCCCGCAGCAAATTTAAATAATGAAGTGGCTTTTTTTGAACCAACTCATGGCACGTTTGAGCGTATTGCTGGACAAAATAGTGCAAATCCTACCAGTAGTATTTTAAGTGCGGTGATGATGCTACGGTTTATGAATTGGCACGAAGCGGCCAACAGTATAGAGCTGGCTTTGCAACAGACATTCATAGCCGGTGAAGTGACCTTTGATTTACAAGCAGAGCAGCAAAACTCGACCATCCTCAGTTGCAGTGATTTTACACAAAGGATAATCGAGCGTTTAAAAGTTTCATGAGCTACGCTGCATTGGCGTTGTAGAGCTTTGCACGATACATGCAAGGGCGATTAGTCAGTGTTGCAGCACGTTGATAAATTGCTTTTGCATTGTGTTCATCGCTTGGTGTACCGCTTAATGTATCCATTAAAGCAACAACAATAATAGCTGGCACCTGACAGCAATATTCATCTAATACCGCAGTTGTTGTTTGTGCATCAACATGACAATGCGGGTGATTATGCTCAACTTGATACGCATGCAATAACGTTTGTACATCTAAACTGTCATTGTCAAAATGTTTGTTTTTACGACATTGACAGCCAAATTCATCAACCAGAGTCGCCAATGCTTGGTAAACATCATTACACTCAAGGGTGGTTTGCTTACAAAGTTGTTGTTCGATGAACGCATGTAAATGGCCGTCGATAAATAATCCGTCTTGTTGGGTGAAGCTTGCTGTAGTTTGCATCATAATGTTGTCTCTCAGTGTTAGTGGTTAACTCATTTGGTATGACTTCACTGTAGCCCTAAGCACACTATTTATGAAATTGTTGTTTTCAATAACTGATATTGATTTAATCAATAATAACGAGAGAGCTCCATTTTAATTAGAGCTTTCTAGCGATCAGCAATCGTATTAGCGAACGCTTGCAGTTCGCGGCGTAACCATTGGTGTGGGCTGGCATGATGCAGTAATGGGCTCCATAGCATTTTTACTTCAATTGGGACAATTTGAAACGGCACAGGACTAATCACTAACTCGGTATGTTTAGTTAGCAGCATTGCTTGTCGTCTTGGTAGTGTGGCGATCAGTTGTGGCGATTGGCATAGCAAACTTGCCACCATGTAATGACGAGTAAACACCCGAATATGACGGGTTTGTTCAAGCTGCCAAAGAGCTTCGTCTACCCATCCCAGCTTTTGGCTACCTGATTTATTCGTGACGGCAGCTTCAGCCCCCCAGCCTGCACGATTTACCCAAATATGCTCTGACGCTAAGTATTGCTCTAGATCAGGCTGTTTTAAGTATGGGTTAGCTGGATGCATTAAACAGCAATAGTTATCGCGCCAGACACTGGCCTGATGAAAAGACCGTGGTAGGCCGTTGAAGCGATTGATGGCTAAGTCAATGCTGCCCTTTTCCATATCTTGCAGGCTAACATCGCTGGGGCTAAGCACATCAAAATTAAGTCCTGGATGTTTATTGAGTTGCTGGGTAATAAAAGGCGCGACTAGCGTTGATTCTAAATAATCATTCGCCATAATTCTAAAGGTGAGTTCGCCAGTGGTTGGATCAAACATATCACTGGGTTGGGTTATTGCCTCAGCCATTTTTAACAGCGCTTCTATTTCAGGTTTTAAACTCAGCGCTTTTGCAGTAGGAGTCATAGAGCCTGCGGCACGAACTAGGAGCGGATCGTCAAATAAATCACGTAAACGTTTTAGTGCATTACTCATTGCAGGTTGGGTTAATGCTAATTTATTTGCCGCTTTCGAGACATTTCGCTCATCTATCAGTACATTTAAGTACACAAGCAAGTTGAGATCGACATTTCTTATATTCATTTGATCAATCTTATTCATTCGCTGTATTAATTATCTAAATTAAAGCGTGCTTGCTAAGGTGTGTAAACCACTAAATAGACATAGTCATCATAAGTGATAGAAATATGCTAGAGCTAAAAACAGCAAATACGTTATCGACTCAAACTAACAACGCAATTGAGCAAGTCATTGCGACCAAATTAGCGCGTGCCGTATTCGCAGGCTTTGAAGCGATGTTTGCTGAGTTTTTAAATATTACCTTAGGTGCACAAAGTCGTTTTGAGCAACGGCAATGGCAAAATGTACAATCGGCAATGCGTGAGCGTTTACAAGTATATGAAAGGCAAGTTAAAAATGTTAGTGAAGCGGTGCGAGTCATTGCATTTAAAGAGCTCAACGATCCGCGACTGTGGCAGCAGGCAAAGCATATTTATGGCCAAATGGTGCAAGATCATGAAAACCAACCGATTGCGCATACATTTTTTAATTCAACTTTTGGCTCGATTTGGGATGATAAAAAAATTCGCACCGTGCATTTATTTGTTTTAAAAGCCAAATACCGCGCTAAATCTCGGCCATTTGATAATTTAGTAAGTCGTATTTCATTGCAAAATGGCTTTAGCCAGGCGGTGGAGCAACTTATTTATCGACAAGCTTTTCGGGTTGGATTTACAGATTTAGCTCATGATGTTGATATTTTGCAGCGTACTTTGGCGTTAGGTGCGCAGCAGCAATGTCGTCAAGTGTATGAGCTGATGAATTTAAACGATGGCTATATTGAATACGCTAATTCACTGTTTTTTAGAAATAAAGCCTGCTACTTAATAGGTCGTTGTATTGCTAAAAATGGCGATAACATGCCCTTTGCTGTCGCTATTTTACATACCCAAAGCGGTTTAAAGCTTGATGCGGTGATGATGGGCGCAGATCAACTGAGTTTATTATTCGGCTTTGCTCGCACCTACTTTATGGTTGATACCGACCAACCCGCGCGCTATGTAGATTACTTATCAGTGCTAATGCCACATAAGCAACGATTTGAATTATTCAATGCCATTGGCTTTATTAAACATGCCAAAACAGAGTTTTATCGCTATAAGGTCGACACCACCAACAATAGTCCCATAGATGATAAGTACATTATTGCCCCCGGCACGCCAGGCATGGTAATGCTAGTATTTACCACTGCTGGCTCAGATTATGTTTATAAGGTAATAAAAGATAAATTTAGCGCGCCTAAAACATCAACCAAAGCACAGGTGATGGCAAAATACGACTTTGTAAAACAAGCGGATAGAGTCGGCCGTTTAGTCGACACCCATGAATTTCGCTATTTAGCATTTGATTTAAATCGTTTTAGCGATGAATTGCTTACCCATATGCGAGCGAGTATCGGCTCAAGCATGGCTATTGCAAATAAAGCCTTAGTGCTTAAGCATGTATACGTTGAGCGCAAAATGACACCACTTAATTTATACATCAATCAATGTGACGATAAACAACTGAATAATGTAATGCTTGATTACGGCAAGGCGATTAAAGAGTTAGCCGGGGCTAATATTTTCCCCGGTGATATGTTGATGAAAAACTTTGGTGTGACCCGTTGGGGGCGCGTGGTATTTTATGATTATGATGAAATTTGCCCATTAACGGATTGTAACTTTAGAGACTTACCGAGCAGTGAAAATAGTTTTGATGAACTAAGCAGCGAAAGCTATTTTGATGTTGCCGAAAATGATGTATTCCCGAGTCAGTTTAAAGTGTTTTTTAGTGCTGATCAGCAAGCATTTAGTCATTTTTGCCAGCAACATCAAGACTTATTTAGTCCTGATTTTTGGCTGCAGTGCCAAGCTGATATCAATGCTGGGCAATTGGCTGATGTGTATCCATACAAACAAAGTTGGCGATTTTAGCCGGGGGTTATTACCCATAAGTCTGATTAATTTTGGGCGTGTAAAAAGGTAAAGTTTCATAAAACAAAATCCAAGGAAAATCATGAAATCTCTATTATTAGCAAGTTTACTCATCACCTCACCGCTGGTTTTAGCTAACCCGCTATTAGGTAGTTGGGAGTTTGTGGAAGGGAAATATGCAGTTGAACAAGGTTATGTGACTGCCAAAGCACCAGAGTTGACCTCAGTTAAACTAATAACCGCCACTCATTTTAATTACATCACCCAAAAAAATGGCCAGTTTCATTATGCAGGTGGCGGGCAGTACACCTTAAAAAACCAACAATTTGTAGAGACTTTTGTTTACGGTAACATTGAATCGTTGCTTGGCAAAACCATGGCTTTTGATTACAAAATTGAAGGAGATTTGTGGCATCATTCTTTAACAGAAAATGGTAAGTTAGTTGAAGCCGAAGTGTGGCGTAAAATCGATTAACTCATCAATTCAGGAGCTGCAATGCAATTTATTTCTCATCAAGATCAGCATTTAACATTAAGCGACACCGCTAAACCGCAATTAAAAACTAATGAAGTGTTAATTAAAGTTGCTGCTATCGGCGTGAACCGCGCTGATTGTATGCAACGTCAAGGTAAGTATCCAGCGCCACAGGGCGACAGCCCCATTCTAGGGCTTGAATGCGCAGGCACTGTGATTGAGCTTGGCACCGAGGTTGATCAAAGCTGGCTTAATAAAGCGGTATTTACTTTGTGTGCAGGCGGTGCATATAGCGAATATGTGGCGGTCGATGCCGCACAATTAATGGCTTTACCAAGTGATTTAACTATGGCGCAAGGTGCAGCGATCAGCGAAGTATATTTAACCGCGTTTGGTGCGTTATTTCAACTTGGTAAGTTACAAGCAGGGCAAACAGCACTGATCCATGCAGGCGCAAGTGGCGTGGGTGGGGCAGCTATACAAATGGCTAAACGTATTGGGGCAACGGTTGTTATTACCGCAGGTAGCGATGAAAAGTGCGAACATGCCAAAGCGCTTGGTGCCGATCATGTAATCAACTACAAAACCGACGATTTTGTTGCTTACATGCAAAACCATGGTTTAACGGCGAACGTGATTGTTGATCCGGTATCTGGGCGCTATTTAAGTAAAAATGCAGCAATCGCTGCAATGGATTGCCAAATAATTATGCTGGCATTTTTAGATGGTCGCTTCGCAGAAGTAGATTTTGCACTCTTGTTACAAAAGCGTATTTCGTTTCATGGCTCAACACTGCGCAATCGCAGTCAAGCGTTTAAACGCCAACTACGCGATGAGTTTGTAGCAAAATTTTATGACGATATAGCAAATCAACAGTTTGATTTTAATATTTATAAAACGTTGCCTTGGCAAGACGCTGGTGAGGCACACGCGATTCTTGAACGAAACGAAAATGCCGGAAAAGTTGTATTATTAGTTCAGTAGTTTAAAAACCAATATTTGCCCATATAACTATGGGCAACTATAAAGCGATTTAAGGCAAAAACATGAACCCAATTATAGCAACATTAAAAGAGCACAATGTTAGCGATGAAAAAGTACACGAACTTTTTCAAACATTTACTCAAAACCCAATGATGGCAATGGCACTTGTGCAGCAACTCGGTATTCCACCAGAGAAGTTACAAGCACTAATGGGCTTGGTAATGACTCAGCCTCATTTAATCAAAGAAGCCGCTGATTCACTTGGTATTGGTGAAGGTGAGCTTGAAAAAGCTAAGCAGCAGTTGAAAAACCAATAACGAGCTATCAATGAGAGTACATTTAGTTACTCTCATTTGTTAAGCATGCAATTATTAAGCAATGTCTATCGTGTAAGCGGCCAATAAGTTTTGCATTTTTTGTTGTTCATGTGCGGCAAACTCGATGCCCACACTTAAACGATCTCCCTGCATTTGATTGTTGCGCACATGCGCACTGATCACCACGGCACTGTTGTCGATAGGCGATAGAACATGCACAAACACGGGGCGTTTTTTAAGCGCTAAAAACCCTGAATTAACATGCACAGTAAAGCGACAACCAGTCGGTGAAATATCGATGATCAAACCTTGCAATAGATTTTCACTGTCATAAGTATGCGATTTATTAATGCTAATCTTTGCTGGTATATGGGTTTGTAAACGGCTGACTTCACGCAGTTGCCGACTCTCAATATTCTTAGGGTAAGCAAGGTAAAGTAATTTTTCTGGTCGAAAAGAAATAGCTAATATAGTGGTCGAAAAAGCGACGCACTCCCCACGTTCACCTTCGACTATATAGCGTACAATTGCGCCATTGCCTTCTTTTAACACATCAGCATATTGGCTTTTTTTTGCTTGGACAGGGTACTTTAAAATTAAATACTTACCAGCTTCATAGCCAACTAAAGAGAGTTTAAATCTGACACTTAATGGGTTGGTGAACTGAATGTCGATTAATTTACCTGGCAGTAAGTCTAAGCAAAACTTAGCTTTGCTAGCTTGCGCTGGTCTGTCTTGTGTAATTTCCATATATACGTAGTTATTATTATTTGTTTCCAAATAGTATCCATCAAAAGAACTAAAAAATCACTACGAAAAACGACTGGTATTAGTTTATAAGCCTTAATTAATAAAAGTAATACACGCCTTGTTACAAAGTTGATTGAACTGATAAATATCTGCTTTGTCTATTAAATAACATACTAACTTATGGAACAAAACTGTGAAATACCTTTATAAAATATGGAAAAATAACCGCTCGTTAATCGTATTTATCTCGCTGATGTGTGTTTTTAGAAGTGCAGTGGCTGACTGGTACGAAGTACCCACAGGTTCAATGCAGCCAACCATTGTTGAGGGCGACCGTATATTGACAGATAAAATGGCGTATGACCTACGAGTGCCTTTTACTAAAATTTCGCTGGTTAAACTAGCCGAGCCACAGGCCGGTGATATTATTGTATTTGATTCTGTTGCTGCACAAAATCGCCTAATAAAAAGAGTAATAGGTGTACCGGGCGACACTGTTGCTTTAGTTAATAATCAACTTGTTATTAATGGTGAAAAGCTTAATTACGAAACTGTAGCTGAAACCGCCATAAACCGAGTGGAAATAGAGAATTTGCATGGCATAAAACATACCGTAAAACTCGCTAAGCAGCGCTCTTATATGCAAAATTTTGATCCACTTATCATCCCTACAGATATGTATTTAGCAATGGGGGATAACCGTGATAACAGTGCTGATTCACGAGTAATAGGCTTAGTACCAAGAGCTGAATTGCTCGGAAGGGCAAAGCGGGTGATAGTTTCACTGGATTACGATGACTATTATTTACCACGTAAAAACAGGCTTCTAAAAGAATTACAGTAATAGTAAGCGCTGTTATAGTCTGGTAAAGGATAGCACTGATAAAAGATAGTAGTGCAAAAAATAACAGCGCTAAAACTTAAAATAGCTTAGCGATTAAATTTAGCGTTGTTGACTCTCACCTAACAATAAACTGTATATAAAAATAGTGTTTATGATTTTGTCAGATATTACTGATCTCTAGCATTTTTGTATATTTCTGCATTTGTAAAAAATGAGGTGAAGTTAACTAGTTGTTTACAGGTATCTGTTTGATAGCTAAGATAAATGCATTATAATATATGGATATTTTTCTGTTTGTAAAAAGATAAATGTCGTAGATAAAATTGTTATACCTTCAAGGAAGCTCAGTGAAACTTTTAGTTTTGTTATTTTTATTTACTTCAATATCAACTTTTTCTTGTGATAAAAAAAGCGAAATAAAGAAAGTAGCGGCGTTTATAACTCAAGATAATTTCGCTGATTTATCAGAAATAACGGTTTATTACCCTGTTAATTATGGTGTTGCTGAGGCTGTAAGAGCTGTAATCTCTCTAGGTGAAATTGATAGGGTAACCTTGTATGTTCCTACAATTATTTCTGAACCACATGCTTTTGAAAGCAATCATGAGCTAGCTGATTATAAAGTATCAACCTTTACAATTAAGACTGATACGATAAATGAGGCTTATATTACTGTGAATTACCGAGCTCCGAAGAAAAATGATGGCTTAATCACTTTTTGTATGGGACCTTTTCGAGTCTATAAAATAAGTGAATTACCGATAAAGAAGGTATAATAAACGCATCAGAAATGACTTCAAACGCTTGGCTGGCGCTCATTCTTCGCTAATTATAGCCAAGCATTTTCCGCAATTTATGCGCGTGTTAACTTAACTAAACATGGTGCCCATATTGAGAGTTTCTGAAAGGCTGAAATATGCAGTCATCTTATCTTTCGCCAGTTGGCCACTATTCATTTGGCTGGGCACAGATCTCGTCGGTAGCTTTTGCGCACTTTCAGGGTTTATAGTTGGCTATTACTTTGCTCCAATAACTCACAGACAAACCAAAAAGTACCAAGTACAGCTTTTAGGTTTGGGCATGGGCTTTCTAGCTCTGTATTTATCGAGCTTTTTAAGAAGTATATTTGAGTTAATTTCAGGTGAGCCTTTTAAAGGTGTAGGTTACTACTTAATATCAGCACTAACAGGGCCTTATTTTGGTCTAATGTTTTTCGGTATACCACTTATAATTTTTTCTTTTACCAATTATATGATTTGGCTATGGTCATCCAAACTTTAAGTTAACCGGGTAGCCGCAGGTCGCTAACTTCAGCACCTACAATTTTATGTGCTGGAAAAACAATTTGTTGTGGCAATTAAAAAAGCCGTTGTTTAAAACAACGGCTTTTTAGTGTTAACTAGTTAAAGTCGAATTACATTACACGCATACCTGGCTCTGAGCCGTCGTCTGGGTTTAAAATATAGATTTCTTTACCGCCAGGGCCTGCTGCTAGTACCATGCCTTCTGACATGCCAAAGCGCATCTTACGTGGCTTCAGGTTGGCAACCATAACCGTTAGTTTGCCTTCAATATCTTCTGGCGCATAAGCTGATTTAATACCAGCAAATACTTGGCGTGTTTCGCCGCCTAAGTCGAGCGTTAGTTTAAGTAGCTTATCAGCGCCTTCAACGTGCTCTGCTTTGGCTATTTTAGCTACACGTAAATCTACTTTGGCAAAATCGTCAAATTCGATTTCAGCTGCAATAGGCTCTTTTGCCAAAGGGCTGTTTGGATCGATTTTGTCTTTTGCAGCGAGTAAGCTTTCTTTTGATTCTTCGACCATTTTATTTACTTTATCCATTTCTACACGTTGCATTAACGGTTTAAATTTATTGATCGGGTGGCTAACAAGCGCAGTTTGCGCGCCTTGCCAAGATAGATCATCATTTAAGAAGTCTTCTACGTTTGCCGCCATACCCGGTAATACTGGTTTTAAGTAAGTCATTAGCACGCGGAATAAGTTAAGCCCAAGCGAACACACTTGGTGAGCTTGTTCTTGTTTCGTTTCGTCTTTGATTAATACCCATGGTGCTGAGGTATCAATAAATTGGTTTGCTTTATCAGCAAGCGCCATTATTTCACGAATAGCACGGCTATAATCACGGTTTTCATAGTGCTGAGCAACGGTATCGGTAGCTGCTTGGAATTCAGCTAATAATTGCGGCTCCATGACAGTGTCACTTAATTTACCGTCAAACTTTTTAGTAATAAAACCGGCGCAACGGCTGGCAATGTTAACCACTTTACCAACTAAGTCTGAATTTACACGTAGTGCAAAGTCTTCTAAGTTTAAGTCAAGATCGGTGATGCCGCTGTTAAGTTTAGCAGCGTAGTAATAACGTAAAAACTCAGGGTCGAGGTTGTCTAAATATGTACGCGCTTTAATAAACGTGCCTTTCGATTTAGACATTTTAGCGCCATTAACCGTTACAAAACCATGCGCGAATACATTGGTTGGCTTTCTGAATTTTGCGCCTTCAAGCATTGCTGGCCAAAATAAGCTGTGAAAGTAGATAATATCTTTACCGATAAAGTGGTAAAGCTCAGCGTCAGAGCCTTCTTGCCAAAATGCATCAAAGTCGATGCCTTGTTTGTCGCATAAGTTTTTAAAGCTGGCCATGTAACCAATTGGCGCATCAAGCCAGACATAAAAATATTTACCAGGCGCACCAGGGATTTCAAAGCCAAAGTAGGGCGCATCGCGGCTGATATCCCACTGTTGCAGGCCATCGGCAAACCATTCGTCTAGTTTGTTAGCCATTTCTTGCTGAATAGTGCCGGAGTGAAGCCACTCTTTTAACATGCCTTCAAATGCTGGCAGGTCAAAAAAGTAATGCTCAGAGTCTTTAAGTACTGGCTCAGCACCTGACATCACAGAGCGCGGGTTGATAAGCTCTGTTGGGCTATATGTTGCGCCACATGCGTCACAGCTGTCGCCATTTTGGTCTTCAGACTTACAAGTTGGGCACGTACCAGTTACAAAGCGATCGGGTAAGAAAATGCCTTTTTCAGGGTCAAATAACTGTGAAATAGTATGCTTTTTGATATGACCGGCATCGTTTAAGCGATTATAAATAAGCTCGCTGAATTCTTTGTTTTCTTGGCTGTGGGTGCTGTGGTAGTTATCAAATTTAATATTGAAGTCTGCAAAGTCACGTTGACGTTCAATGCTGACATTTTTTACCATTTCTTCCGGCGTGATCCCTTGCTTTTGTGCATTGAGCATAATTGGCGTGCCATGGGCATCGTCGGCGCAAACATAATAAGCTTCGTGGCCTTGTAGTTTTTGAAAACGTGACCAGATATCAGTCTGAATATATTCCAATAAATGGCCTAAATGTGTTGGGCCGTTGGCATAAGGTAATGCACTGGTAATGAGGATCTTTCGCTGTGCCATAATCATTCCGAATTGACGGTTCCTGTTAAGGAACGGATGAAAATCATAATATTATCAGCAAACCTAAAGGAAACATCTTCGTGGTTGGCCGATTTTCATTAATTGACTGGTGTTAATGCCCTGAATGTTACATAATTCCGAGGCAATTTTCATCAAAGAAACACTATTTTATTGTTATGTTTGGATTGTCGAAACTATTCTCCTCTAAATCGGTGCAAAAACAACCGATTCTTACTGCCTTAGCAGGGTATCGCAGTGCCGCTTTTGCTGTCGGCATTGATGAAAAATTCATTAAAAGCATTGAATCAAAAAATGATAAATCAATATTGCTTCATTTAACGCTGCCATTTGCTGCGTTATCTGAAATGCCAAAGGTAGCAGCGTTTGTAAGCCAACAACTTAATCAAGCAGTGACAATTAACGCAAGCATTGAGCTGACTGAAGCATGTAAGTTCAAAGCGATAAAACATATTGTGTTGATTGCATCAGGCAAAGGTGGTGTGGGTAAATCAACCACCGCGGTAAATTTAGCGGGCGCACTCAAAGCTGAAGGCGCGAAAGTGGGGATTTTAGATGCGGATATTTATGGCCCGTCTATTCCAATGTTGCTAGGCCTTGAAGGAGCAACACCCACGGCTAAAAATGACAAGCAATTGCTACCATTTGACGCTAATGGCATCAAAGCACAATCAATTGGCTTTTTAGTGCCTAGTGATGATGCCACAGTTTGGCGCGGACCGATGGCGTCGGGCGCATTAACGCAACTGTTAAATGAAACTGCATGGGGTGAGCTTGATTACCTGATTGTAGATATGCCACCAGGAACTGGGGATATTCAACTTACTATGAGTCAGAAAGTACCTGCCAGTGGCACGGTGATTGTGACGACTCCGCAAGATTTAGCACTTGCTGATGCGCAAAAAGGCATTGCCATGTTTAATAAAGTGAATGTGCCAGTATTGGGCTTGATTGAAAATATGAGTCATTTTTTGTGCTCACACTGCGGCGAACCAAACCATGTATTTGGAAAGGATGGCGCAATAAAATTAGCTCAGCGTCATGGTGTGCCAGTGTTGTCGCAAATTCCTTTGGCGATTGATATTCGCGAATACTCAGAGCAAGGCAAATTAATCGCCATGGATAATCAGGCTGCGGTGAGTGAAACTTATGCTGACGCTGCGCGGCTGATTGCCAGTATGCTTTACTATCAACAACCCCATCATAATTCAGTCGAAATTGTGATTACGGATGATTAACTAATGAGATTATCAGATACCCATATTAAAGAATATATTGCCCAACAGCGTATTATTATTGAGCCAAGTCCGACCGATGAAATGATTTCTGGGGTAACGGCAGATTTACGTTTAGGTAATAAGTTTCGTGTATTTCAAGATCATACAGCAGCTTATGTTGATTTAAGTGGTCCAAAAGATCAGCTTAATAAAGCAATGGAATCAATAATGAGCGATGAAATAGTGTTAAAAGAGGGCGATGCATTCTTTTTACACCCAGGTGAATTAGCCCTTGCGATGACCTATGAAAAAGTCACGTTGCCGGCAGATATCGTTGGCTGGCTTGACGGCCGTTCATCTTTGGCACGTCTTGGCTTAATGGTGCATGTGACGGCCCATCGGATTGATCCCGGTTGGTCTGGTAATATTGTTTTAGAGTTTTATAACTCGGGTAAATTGCCGTTGGCATTACGACCTATGATGAAAATCGGCGCTATGAGCTTTGAGACCATGTCAGGTCCTGCTGAAAATCCGTACAATACACGCAAAGATGCCAAATATAAAGATCAAACCAGCGCAGTTGCAAGTCGTATTAGTGATGATAGTAACTAATTAAAATATAGTTTTAAAATAAAGGCTTATCACTTGATAGGCCTTTTTTATTGCTTGGAAATACACTCACTCGATTTTATTACCATAAACACTGCTTAAGCATTTTATTGATATATTATCCACGGTTCAGGTTATTTACTGGCTATTTCATTTAATACCTCCATACTTTAATTATCTTTTTATAATTTACTATTTGTTCAATGCACATGGAGTGACAGTGGATCAGGCAAGCATATTAGCGCGAGCATATTGTATAAAGATTTTTTTAATACTGTTAAGCATTACTGCTACAGCGTCTGTGATGGCTGATGAAGTGCCTGCCAGTGGCTGGTTAGTGCCAGCAAATACGCCCTTTCAAACTACCAAACCCTTACTAGAACAAGTTGTCACTACCGATTCAAAAACAGATTTATCACATGTTCGTATCAAGGCAGAGCAAGGTTATTGGTTTATTGTTGATTTAAATAAACGGTCGCAATCAAAAGTTGAGGTGATTTATGCAGACAATTCCCATTTAGCGCAGCTTAATTTTTATATTCTTGATGAGAGTTTCAACCCGTTAGTTGAAGTAAAAAATGATGCATACCGTTATGTTGATAAAGTACTGCCACACGCACTGTTACCTAAAGATGAGGCTCGTTGGGCTGTAATTTACGCTCGCCATAGTGAAGATGACAGGCTGAGCATTGGCCTTGCAACTGGTAATGAATTTGCCAATTTGATAAACAAGAAACTGCGAAATTTCTTTTTAATTACGGGGCTATTACTGCTGTGTCTTGCCGTTGTTGGCACTGTATACGGTTTATCTCATCAAGCAAAATCGCTTTATTTACTTGCTTACCTAGTGTGTGTATTAAGTGAGTTTTTAATAGCAAAAGGGGTGTTGAATTACTTTAATATTGAATTTGCGTCTTTATGGTACACAAAGTTACAGTTTTCATTTCAAGTTATAGCCTTAGGGGTGGTCAACTTTTACTTTATTCATTATTTACAGTCGCAAAATCATTTAAACGCTCGACAAGATAAGTTAACAGTTTATATAAGCTTATTTTGTGTTGCAGCACTATTTAGCTGTTTTATGAAGCAATCAGTGCAGTTTGCTGTAGTGACCGTGTGTTTGGGTTCTATGTTGGTGGTGCTGAGTTATTTATTTTTTTATTGGCTTAGTAATACCAAAAAAGCGATGCAATTTAAGTTTGTACTGGTCTGGTTTGCAGTGGTTTTACAAACTTTATGTTGGCAAGCAACGCTGGTGGCAGGTGCACAGATACAGCAACTTAATGATATGTTACTGGTGCTAAATGTAATTACTTTTGTGATGGTGTTACTCATTCACGAGCGTAAGTGTGTTATGCAATATAGCTACAGCCTCACTCACGACGACGATACAAAATTACCTAATAAACAGTTACTAATAGAGCGTCTTGATAGTCAGGTGAAATTATCAACAGAGCATTCTTTACTGTTATTTAGGCCTGCTGTACTGATTAATGCTCGGGCAAATTTTGGCTATGAGCATGTAAATGAGCAGATAAAATTAACCATGGGCAAATTAGCCCAGCAATTAGCGTCAATGAATGTGCTGTGTGTTGAAGCTAATCTTCAGCATAGCCGTTGTATTGCCAGGTTAGATGACAGCACCTATGGGGTTGTAATAGTCGGCAAGTTAGAATTAAGCCAAGTAGAGCAGTTTGTATGTGTGATCAATAGCGTTTTTGCTGAGGGTCTCACTCATCAACGCATTCACTTAATTGATAAAGTTGAAATTGGTGTAGCAAATTATCCCTTACATGCCAGTACCTCATTACAACTAGTCCAGCGAGGGCTGCAAGCATTGGCGGTTAAACCACTTCATGGTGAACGCTGGCATATGTTTAATATAGAGAATGTGACGTTATCGCAACGGCGCATTGCGATTGCATCAGCTTTAAAAGAAGCCATTGAATGCGATCAGCTTAGTTTATTTTTTCAACCGCAGATATATCTAAACACCGGTAAAGTGCACGGCGCGGAAGCTTTATTACGTTGGGAGCATCCACAGTTGGGTAATGTTCCCCCTGATTTATTTATCCCTATTGCTGAATCATCAGGGATAATTTCAGATTTAACCGAATGGGTTATTACGCAAGCACTGCAATATCAAAAGAAAATGATTGTATTATTGCCTGAGCATATTGTATCTATCAATATTTCGGCTAAAGATTTGCTGCGTAAAGATTTACCCGTGTTATTTATAACGTTGTTGAATGAGCATCAACTCAACCCGGCTAATGTAATGTTAGAACTAACGGAATCGGCAACACTCTTTGAGGGGGTTGATATAAAAAATGCCCTGAATGATTACCGTTTAATTGGCGTTAAAATAGCAATTGATGACTTTGGCACGGGGTATTCGTCACTCGCGTATTTGAGCAAAATGGGCTTTGATGAAATAAAAATAGATAAGCAATTTGTAATGAATATTGAATACTCTAAAAATGATCAAACAATTTGTCGTGCTACCTGTGATATTGCCAAATCACTGGGTTCATACGTAGTGGCTGAAGGGATAGAAGATAGCCAAAGTATGGCTAAATTACAAAGCTATGGCTGTGAAGTTGGTCAGGGATACTTTTTTTCACGGCCATTACCGTTTGACGATTACATGCAGTGGCTTGAAGAAAATCTTGAAACCACCACCGTATTTGTCAATGATCTTGAAAAAGTAGTTGACCTAATTGGGAAAAATAATCATTGAGCGCGTTATTACAAATTTTTAAGCTATCGCGCTTAGGGTAAATTAGCGCTGAGTTATTGAGCCCAGAGACTAAAAAGTGATTAACGATCTGCTCATTACAAGCAATACATGCTTCAAAACTACGTGCAGCTAACTCTTCAGGCATACTCATATAAAACTGCTGATGGCGTTTATCAAATTCTATACAATCTAATACATACTGATTAGCGTGTTGACCGGTTGGTTCTAGAAATACCCCTTGGTAAAACTTATTTAATGCTAAGTTTAGTGGGTGACTTTGCCCAATCGTGTGCTCCAGCCAAAGTTTAGAGGCAAAATGCTGTGGCGAATGCTGGGGAAATATGTGTTTAGTTATGTGATGATCAAACGCATGAAACCATTCATGCGCCAGCGCGCCACCGCCTGCATTTTTTGCCAGCGCAAGGGTACGAGTACGGCTATTATAATGTGCTTGGACGTGTTGTTGCCCGCCATGGCCAAAAGCAAAATTGAGTTTCCCCCTCAGACCAATGGTCTTTGGCGGCACTTGCAGTATTTGCGCTAAATCGGCTAGTGCGTCGTAAATTAAATTAGCACTAATAAAGCGTTCTTCTTTGGTGACCCATTTACCCACCACCATAGTACGAAAACCAAATGTATCGCGGATATCACTAAAGTCAACTTGGTCATCAAATCGGTAATCCGGTCCTTGGCGGTAAAACCCGCGCTTTAAGCGATTGCTGGCACTCATTTGGCTTGATAACGCGCTTTAACATGCTCAGGCATAAACTGGGTTTGTTTTCTGTTGAGCGCTTCCAGTGCCTGATATAAAGGCTCAGGGTTAATATGTTCAATCAAGGCTAAACTATGTGCAACCGCTTCTAATGTGGAGAGGCTATCTGCACGGGGAGCTTTGCGAATACGATATCGGTTTTGTGGGATCGTCGTAAAGCTGACCTTTTTAAAAGCCGCAAGGGCTGGGGTAAGTTGCATGATCTTAAATGCTTTTTTCCAGGTGCCATCGATTACAATTAGATGACTTAACCGGCTTTTAAATTGTGGTGCTGCGGTACTTTCATCATCCAGTAAGATGGCATTATCATCAGGGTAGAGTAATGCAGTTGTGGCAACGGGTAGTGTGTTTAGTTGTGCAAAATCAGCCTGCGTTTCTCCTACCATGATGTCGTATTGCGTTAGGCACAATGTGAGTAAACGGGCGGTGTTTTTAGTGATCTTTACTTCGCTAGGATGCTGCAAAATTATAACTTTGAGTTTATTTTCCAGTACCGACAAATCTTCACAAAGACACGTTTGTAGACTAAATTTACAATTAACACACAAAGAACGGGACATAAAAGAATCTTGTTTAGTAGCAATAAGTTGAAAAACCCGCTAATTATACGCTTAATGAGACAATTAGTTGGTTTTTTTTCTATAGAACGATAAAGTATAAAAATAGTATAAGTTACTGGTTTAGTGTTGCTAAATACAAAAGGATGAATAATGAATACAATAGTCATTGATGAAAGCGCATTGGAAAGTATGGAATCGTTATTAGGCGAGCAATTTAGCGATACGCTGACTTTTTGTTGTGCTGAATTTGAACGATTAGGCTCTGAAGTATTGGCTACAATACATAGTGATATCCAAGTCGCAAGTCGCCATGCTCATAGTTTAAAATCAAATGCCGCGCAGTTTGGTGCCAGCAGTCTATCTCAGGTGGCCAGAGAAATTGAACAAAGCTTAAATAATAATGATGTTTCTCAGGCGCTTGCGGCAGCTCAGCAGCTTGACAACCAAGTTGCCGGATCAGCAGCTAAGTTAACTGATTGGTTACAAAGCCGTTAGTTAGCTATACCCAGACGTGAATTTATTTCAGTTTTGAGGTATTAAATCCACTGGTATTTAGCCCCTCTACTAGGTTAATCTAGCTGTTCCACTAGTAGAGGTAAAAATGTCAGAAATTAAAAAGAGTCATAAATTACAAGGCGTTTGTTATGACATTCGTGGGCCGGTGTTAGTTCAGGCTCGCAAAATGGAAGATGAAGGCCAAAAAGTTTTAAAATTGAATATTGGTAATCCTGCGGCATTTGGGTTTGATATGCCTGAAGATATGCACCGCGATATTATTCGTAACTTGTATTCAGCCCAAGGTTATTGTGACTCCAAAGGCCTCTACTCAGCCCGTGTGGCTATTTATCAGCACTACCAACAACGTGGTTTATATAACCTAGACGTCGATAATATTTATATTGGTAATGGGGTCAGTGAATTAATTCAAATGACGACCCAAGCTTTGCTGAATAATGATGATGAGGTGTTGATCCCAGCACCTGATTATCCATTGTGGACCGCTTCAGTCAAACTTGCGGGTGGTAATCCAGTCCATTACCTATGTGATGAAGAGCAAGATTGGTTCCCTGATATTGCTGATATTCGCAGTAAAATCACGTCAAAAACTAAAGCATTAGTGCTGATCAACCCTAATAATCCGACGGGTGCAGTATACGACGACGCACTTTTACAGCAGTTAATTGATATTGCACGTGAACATAAATTATTGTTATTGAGTGATGAAATCTATGAGAAGATTTTATACGATGGGATCACGCACAGCTCCATTGGTGCACTGTGTGATGATGTGCCGATAATTACTTTTAATGGCTTAGCAAAAACCTATCGCGCAGCGGGTTTGCGTATGGGCTGGATGGTATTAAGTGGCCGTACTGCATTGATGGATGATTTACGTAAAGGTTTAGATATTTTAGCCTCTATGCGTTTATGTGCCAATGTGCCGGCACAATATGCGATCCAGCAAGCATTAGGTGGCGTACAGTCGATTGATGATTTAATAAATCCCGGTGGGCGTTTATACGAACAACGTGATATTGCATGGCGTGGTTTAAATGCGATAGAAGGTATTTCGTGTGCAAAACCAAAAGGAGCATTGTACGCATTTGCCAAAGTAGATACTGAGCGTTTTAATATCAAAAATGATGAAAAAATGATTTTAGATTTACTCAAAGCAGAAAAGATCTTACTGGTTCACGGAAGAGCATTTAACTGGCCAAATCCAGATCATTTCAGATTGGTATTTTTACCTAACAAAGATGATTTAACGACTGCTATGAGTAAGATGGAACGCTTTTTCAGCGATTACAGACAAAGCTAACGTAGTAATAAAGTTATAAATACTAAAAAGCGAGCATTAATACTGCTCGCTTTTTAGTTTAATGTAATAGCTTAATAGGCTTTATCAACGCGGACTGTATTATCTGATAAATATACTAAGCGCACGCTGTCGCCAGTTCTAAATATCATTTGATTGTCTTTGTCTTGTACCACCATAAATTGTTCACCGTTTTCAACTTTGATCATTAACTCGACTAAGTGGTATTGATTATAATGGCTGCTTTGTTGCCTGTTGTTCGCCACACTGCCACCGATGACCGAGCCTAGAATAGTCGCTGCGGTGCGACCACTGCCGCCGCCAAATTGGTTACCAATAACGCCACCAAGTAATGCACCGCCAAAGGTTTTCCAGCCACTATTTTTGTCTTGAACAAGTTCTTGCTCGGTAATATTACGTACAGATTGAACACTGCCAAATAGTACTTGCTGGACAGGAACGGCTTTATTGCGTTCGTATGCGGCAAAGCTTGGATTACTGATGAGCAGGGCTGTACACAGCCCAAGTATGAGTTTATTCATCATTTACCTCCTCAGCTGAATTACCAGCCAAAGGTTGATTTTTCGCGGGTTTTACGAATTTCTGTTTCGTCCGCCCATTCTACTAAGCCACTTTTTAAATCCATTAAGCGCATTGTGAATTTATAGTATACGTCGGCTTTATCGGCATTCGATTTTACGATGCTCGACAGGTTGCCATAGAGCATATACTGCGCGCCAACTTGTTGGCCAAATGCAATCGCTTTAGTTGGGTCTACTAGGGCATCATCATTTTGAAAGTTCAATTGTTCTCGAGCGGCTTCTACGCGGCCCATATCAACAAAACGAAATTTACCACTGCGCAATAATTGTGTTGAAATTGAATCGGTAATTGATTCAGTATCAATGTGTTCACTGGTTTTGTTTTTTATACGTTCAACAAATACGATTGGTCGAGTATTAGCTGTTAATGTGCCGACCACAGGTGATGCCAACAGTGAATCCGTCATTTGGCTGGCGACTTTTTGTAAGTCAGTTGAACCGAAGTTAATATCAGTTGTTTCTACGGCTTGTGCGTCTCCGTAGCTGACTACGGCTTTATTGGCACAGCCACTGAGGGCGAGCGCACTCAAACCTAACAACGCAAAACCCGAGAGTGTTTTAAGCGTTGGTTTTTTAGTTGTGTTTACTGTATTCATAATGGTGTCCTTTAATCTTTAAATTCTTGTGCTTGTGTCGATACTTCGCGTACCGCTAATGAAAATGTAACCGCATCAGATGTAGGTGCAAGGCCTGGCAGTTGCACGTTAGCAAAACCAAATAAAGTCAATGATTGCCAAGGGGAATGATTGCCTTTGATCACAAATCCATCGCCGTCATACCAGGTAAATTGATACTGTAAATATTGTGATTTTTTATACTGACTCGAAAGTGTGACAACAACATCAGTTAATTGATTCGTTTGGCGAGTCTTTACATCACTAATGGCCAGCTTTCTACCTAGTGCAGGATTATCGACTTTTAGCTGTTGTTGGTATTGCGCTGAAGCTTGTTCAACACTTATACCTGATGTAGTCGGTCTACTGGTACAGGCAGCAAGTAGACAGACAGTTAATAATGGCACTAAATATTTCATGATAGCTCCTAAAGTTGCACTACATGGGAATTAAAATAGTTGTTAATAGAGGTTAGATAAATCAAGGTTAACCCTTGCTTACTAACCGTAAAGTTTATGTCTTTCTGATTGGCAAGTTTTAAAACATGGTCTCCTGCTGTTAACTGGGTGCGCGCAACACTGATTTGATTAGGTAAAGTTAACCAACTGCGGGTATCTGCTTGCTCAGAGGCTAGGTTGTATAGATTAGCGAGTATATTACCCACATCGCCGCCACTTCTAGCCAGCTCTGCCCGTACTTTTTCTTTAGCGACTAACCGCAGTATTTGCCTCGATACTCTTGCCGGTGTTTGCTCTTCAAGTGTTTTAGCCGCTAACGCTTCTATTCTTACCAATGGACTCAAAGGTAAAATCTGTGTTCCGATACTAATATCACTAACCGCTGGTATATAAGCTCTATCTTTATAAACGGGCATCGCTAAGCTATAAAAACGGGCATCACCACCGGATGTATAAATAGGCAGACGCAACACAAATTCGTCTTTTTCTGGCACTAAACCTTGTTCGATCAAGACCACAACGTCACCGCTGTTGGCGACTTGTTTTGGTAATTCAGCAAAGCGTTTTTTATACTCGGAAAAATCTTGATCAAACCCTTGCTGTTTTGCTAATTGCAGCACAACCTGCTGCAAATAGGTGTTTTCAGGGTTGATCTCTAGTGCCTTTTTATAATCTATATATGCATCATCGTATTGCTTATTACTTTGATAGAGCAAACCTGACAGATAAAATGTAAACGCATTTTGATAGCCATTTTTTACGTTTTTGATCACCTCATCCATACTTGGGTAATGTTTTTGTGCTGCTTTTACGCTAGCATCTATGTCGTCTTGATTAGCCGTTAACGCATCTGTTTGTACTTTATTTGCACGGCGAACTTCGACAAATGCGCCTTCAATATTATGTTGATATATATAATTAAGTGCTTGGTAACTGTGCAGCATACTCATTTCATAAGCCGCTGGCGTATAGCTAATGACTGAATCATTGGTAAAAAGGGCGTTACTTTGTTCAAGCCCTGCGCTTACTTGTATTTTTGCTGCTTGGCGTTTTATTTCCATTTGCTGATATACCGCTTCGTACTGTGGTTTTGCAGCCTCATTTTGATTATTTAAATTGCTTAAACGGGCCTGCTCTAATTGATTGAGCAAGTAGTTACTATGTGACTGCCCATTAGTCGGCAAAAGCTGTTGGGCTTGGTCGATATTGTTGGTCTTAATAGCTTGGCGTACAGGCGTCATTTGGGTAGCGTAATCTGAAAACAGATCACTAAACCCAATGGTGCTGCATCCACTTAGCATGACACAAAAGCCAAAAATAACACTGCGTTGCACATGGCACTCCTTTTATAAGCGTTAATACAGATTAGCATAATCTAATCCAGAGGAGATGTTAAACAATGTAAAAAAGCGTAGTAATCACAGTGTTTATAAGAAATAGTTACGCGATCATTGGTCACTGAGTTGTTGCACGATACATTCGAATGATCAAAACAATAGGTAAGCTTTGCGCTATTATGGCAATCCTGTATAAATAGATACTTCAGGCAAACAGGTAGCTGATTTTCTTATTATGTTGATTAAATTAATGGCTCGAGTGGTTGCCGACTACTAATCGAAAGAATAACTCACCTCATAGGGTTTAATGCTTAGCAAGATTAAAACTAAGGATCACTTTGAAAGCAACATTGTTTACGGTACTCGCCCTAGTGGCATTTGCAGCTAATTCTCTTTTATGTCGTATGGCATTAGCACAAAATTACATTGATCCATGGAATTTCACAGCTTTGCGGCTATTCAGTGGCGCATTGTGTTTAGGATTTATTTTCCTTATACAAGCAGTACCAACAGAGTCTTTAGCTAGGGAAGATAACAATCTTAATAATGCAGAGCATGAACGTGGTAGTTGGCGCAGCAGTGTTAGCTTACTGGTTTATGCGTTATGTTTTTCAATTGCCTATGTAGAATTGGACACTGGAACTGGCGCGTTGATTTTATTTTCTGCTGTTCAATTGACTATGATTGGCTGGGGGATTTTCAACAAGGAGCGACTCACGACTGTACAGTGGTGTGCACTTATTATCGCTGTCCTTGGTTTTGTGTATTTAATGCTGCCATCGGCAACGATGCCGTCAATGAGCCCTGCATTATTAATGACGATTAGCGGTATTGCGTGGGGGATATACAGTATTCGCGGAAAAGTGTGCCTATCCCCACTGAAAACCACAACGTTTAATTTTGTGCGTAGTTTATTTGCATTACCGATATTGTTGATCGTGGGTTTTGGTTATTTATCGGGGATCAGTTGGCAGGGGATCGCGCTTGCATGTGCATCTGGTGCTCTTGCGTCGGGTATTGGCTATAGTGTTTGGTATGTTGCCGTACCCTTATTAAAAAGCAGTCAAGCCGCAGTGGTTCAGCTTTGTGTGCCAGTGATAGCTGCACTGGCAGGGATGTTATTTTTAGCGGAAGAACTAAGCATTCAGTTTGTTATTGCCAGCGCCGTTATTCTTGGCGCTGTGCTGGTTTTTTTTACTGGCTAAACAACCGCAGGGCTGACATTCAGCACGTAACGCTGATACAGTTGCGGCAAATTCGCCAAAATAGCAGCTTTGCCAGCAAGCTGACTGTTATTTATAGTATCAGCTAATACGGTTAAACTCTGATGTTGTAGTAAAATGTCAGATTGCACTATGTGGCTAATATGCCAAGGTTCAGGCGCAACGCCGCCTAAATCATGTTGATAAGGGCGATAAAAGCCATACTTTTCTATATGACTATCAAGCCACTTTGTCAGCGCTGCAAAAGGGCCATTGTCTTGGTATTCGTGCGGCTCTAACTGCAGCTGATAGTCATCAGAAACACTGGCTTTGTCAAAAATATCCAGATCAGTACCAAAGTGATGGCGACTGCTTCCCGGTAGGGCTGAATAAAGCATAATGGCATGGCATTTTTCAATGTCTGTCATGGAGGCTAAATCAACGGGCTGTTGCTGCTTATTGAGCACAGGTCGATGACCATTAAATTTAGCATTCCAAATCAATGCTTGACGTTCAAAGTTACGAAAGCTTGATGCAATAGTCAGTGCAAAGCCTGCATCGCGAGCTGCATTTTGCAACTGCATAAAGTCATCAATAATGTCTTTATGCAGTTTATGAGCTTGATAATCAACAAGCAGTAGCTCGTCTTTACCACAGGCACACTCAGCCAACTGTTGCGATGTGAGCTTAGCAGGGATCATGTTAAAAGTTGCTCTAGAATTTGCTCGTAAATATCAGCAAGTGCAATGAGATCATCACAATTAACGCACTCATTCACTTTATGAATGGTGTCGTTACGTGGTCCAAGTTCAATAACCTTAGCGCCGGTTTGTGCTATAAAACGTCCATCTGAAGTACCGCCAGTGGTTTCAAGTGCGGTATTTAAGCCAGTTATTGATTTGATGGCTGCAACCGTCGCATCAATAAGCGGGCCGCCTTCGGTGATAAATGGCTGACCGTTAACAATCCAACTCAGCTCGTATGCAAAATCATATTCAGCCAGAATGTCGTTAACTCGTTGCTGGAGTTGCTGATGAGTTACTTCGGTACTAAAGCGAAAATTAAATTGCACTTCAAGCTCGCCTGGGATCACATTGCCAGCTCCCGTACCGCCATTAATATTTGAAATCTGAAAACTAGTAGCAGGGAAAAATTCATTGCCGTTGTCCCATACCGTTTGACTCAACTGGGCAAGCATTGGCGCTGCAATATGAATCGGGTTTAGAGCAAGTTGCGGATAAGCCACATGACCTTGTATGCCTTTAACATTTAAAAAGCCAGTCAGTGAGCCTCGGCGGCCATTTTTAACGACATCACCCAGTACATCACGCGATGAAGGCTCGCCAACCAAACACATATCTATTTTTTCACCTCGGGCCTCCAGCGTATCGATTACTCGCGTGGTGCCGTTGATAAAAGGGCCTTCTTCATCAGAGGTAATTAAAAAAGAAATTGAGCCTTTATGATCGGGGTGTTTAGTTACAAATCGCTCGGTTGCTACCACCATGGCAGCTAAAGAGCCTTTCATATCAGCCGCACCACGGCCATGCAACATGCCATCGGCTAGAAAGCCAGAGAAAGGCGGGTGCTGCCAGTTCTTTTCTGGTCCAGTTGGTACTACATCAGTGTGACCTGCAAAGCAAAAGTGCGGTGAGCTGTCGCCTTTTCGCGCCCATGTATTTTGGGTGTCAGTAAAAAACAGTGATTCAATATTAAAACCAAGCTGTGCCAATCGCTCATTCATTATAGTTTGGCAATCTGCATCTTCAGGGGTGACTGAGCGACGCTGTATTAAGGCTTGCGCAAGTTCGATGACGGGATGATTCATGATGCAAAAATCTCATCGTATTGCGCTGGTTTAAAACCTAAATGATAGCTGTTGTTGCGAATAAGCACTGGGCGCTTGATCATTGCTGGTTGTGCTACCAAAATTGCCAAGGCAGTGTCTTTATCAAGGTTCTGTTTTTGCTCATCTGATAATTGGCGATAGGTTGTGCCACGTTTATTGACCAGATCTTGCCAGTCGATGTGCGTTGCAAACTCAGTGATCATATCAAGGCTTATGCCGTCTTTACGGTAATCATGAAAATTAAAGTCAATGTTGTTATCGGTTAAATATTTTTTGGCTTTTTTTATAGTGTCGCAGTTACTAATGCCGTAAAGAGTCGTCATATTAATTACTTCTTAGTTAGTGTTAAAAGAGTATCTACCCCAGCTGTAACCTGAGATAAAGAATAATGTATTGGTTTAAGTTGATGCCCGTTAAGTAAAATAAGGCTGGCAAGTAAGGGGCTATTGAGATCTCTAAGATCAAAATAAGCGAGCCGTTGCCCTTTGGTTATTTTACTGCCGTTGAGTTGGGCTATATGAGTGTGTTTAATGTGTTGCTGTTGGTCTAAATATAAATTTAGAAGTACTTTTAAGCCATTGTTGGCTTGTAAAATAAATTCAGTACCGGCATTTTTTACTTGCATTAATGTACCATCAAAGGGCGCTAATATTTTATGATTGCTCAGGGCAACCATAATCCCTGGGCCAAGTGTGCCGTAGCTAAAGAAGGGTTCTGGGTGCTCGCTTAATGGGGCAACTTTACCACTAAAAGGGCTACAAATTGCAATGCTGTTAGCCGCTAACTGACGTTGTGGTAAATAACTAATATCCGTGTATTTCATTATGTTAATTTGGGCTCATTGAGGAACTGATAGCCATCTTTTTTTAACGCGCTGATGGCATCTTTAATACGCTGTTGTTTTACTAAAACGTAATCGGTGTCGTAGGTTGAAATAGCAAAAATAGAGATATTTGCTCTGGCTAAAACTCCAGAAATATTTGCCATTATTCCGGTTAATGAAAAACCAAGTGGACCGATCACTTCTAACGCGCGCCAATCGTGCTCAGCATCAAGGCTTTCAATGGCGAACTGGCTAGGGCAAACAATAGATAACTCATCGTTGGTTTTGGCGATAATAAACATTGATTGTTTGAATAAAGCAGCGGGGATCTCGCTATCAACATCAAGGCTATGAATGGTAAAGGCCGTACTATGCAGTTGTAACGTTTGCTTAGACATTGCTACCCCTTTTTTAATTGTGAGACTTCCCATCTGTGTATACTGATCAATAGTATAGATTATCTTACTTAAATAAAAGAGCAATGTTGTCCACAATTTCTGTGGATAAGGTTGGGAATAGGGAGGTATAACAACGCTAAGTTATTTATTTTATTTATAATTATTATTAGCTAAAGAAATGCTCAGGGTAAAGTGATCACCACGCAATCACTTTACCCATGGTATTAAATATTTTCGGCTTGTGCCGCTTGAATGGCAGTAAGCGCAATGGTATAGACAATATCATCAACCAAAGCACCGCGGCTTAAGTCATTGACGGGTTTGCGCATACCTTGCAACATTGGGCCGATACTTATCAAATCAGCACTTCGTTGCACCGCTTTATAAGTGGTATTCCCGGTATTTAAGTCTGGAAATATAAACACCGTCGCTTTACCAGCCACTGGACTATTTGGTGCTTTTTTAAGTGCGACATTTTCCATAATCGCTGCATCATATTGTAATGGACCATCGATGATCAGATCAGGGCGCTTTTGTTGCGCTAACTTTGTTGCCAGACGGACTTTTTCTACATCAGCCCCAGTGCCTGATGTGCCGGTGCTGTAGCTTATCATCGCTACTCGTGGCTCAATACCAAATGCGGCGGCTGAGTCTGCGGATTGAATGGCAATATCGGCTAATTGCTCAGCGGTTGGATCAGGATTAATAGCACAATCTCCGTATACCAGTACTTGATCAGGCAGCAACATAAAAAACACCGACGAGACTAATGATGACCCTGGTGCGGTTTTTATTAATTGCAGCGGCGGACGAATGGTGTTGGCAGTTGTATTTACTGCACCCGAAACCAGACCATCAACTTGACCACGCTCTAACATCATAGTGCCAAGCACAACGTTGTCTTGGAGCTGTTCAAGGGCAACCACTTCAGTCAGGCCTTTGCTTTTACGAATTTCAACCATAGGCGCAACATAGTCGTTGATCACATCATGAGGTTCGATAATGGTTACATTTTCGTTTAGCTCAACACCTTGTTGTATAGCGATACGTTCAATTTCTTCTCGATCGCCCAATAGAATGGTCTTCGCAATACCACGTTGACCGCAAATAGCGGCGGCTTTTATTGTGCGAGGCTCATTGCCTTCAGGTAACACTATAGTTTTTGCCGCTTGGCGGGCTTTATCCGTGAGTAAATAACGAAATGCTGGAGGTGACATTTTACGAGTTTTGCCGACACTTTTAGCAAGCGTATCTAACCAGTCAGAATCAATATGGCTGGCATTATGATGCTTTACTTTATCAATTCGTTGTACGTCATCGCACGGTACTTCCATATTAAAGTTATGCAGTAGCAATGAAGTACGCCAGGTGTCAGCATCTGTACTGAGGATTGGCAGGCCGGTGGCCATCGCTTGTTCGCACAAGGTCATGATCCGTGGCTCAGGTTTAAAACCACCAGTTAATAAGATAGCTCCTAATTTAGTGCCATTCATGGCTGATAAACAGGCCGCAACTAACACATCTGAACGATCGCCTGGGGTCACCAGCAGTGCGCCTGGGGTGAAATGATTTAAGATATTTGACACTGTTCTGGCACAAAATGTTACGCGGCGAAGACGACGATGAGCCATATCACCTTCGTTGATCACGTCAGCTTTTAAATACGAACATAAATCTTTAACGCGCGGCGCAACCAGCTCAAAATCCCATGGGATCGAGCCAAGTAACATAAACGGATGTTTTCTAAAAATAGGTAAAGATGCTAAGCGATTGAGCTCATTGTCAAGCTCGTCGGGTTTATGTGCTTCCACGAGATCGGCGCGTGCTCTGCCTTCATCATCCAGTGGTGCATTTACTTTATTAAAAATACAGCCTAATACGCGGGCATGGTCAACACTGCCATAATACCCGGCTGCAATTTCTAGGCGGTCTTCAATTTGATCGTTACTGTCATTACCAGGAGTGAGCACAAACACAATGTCAGCGCCGAGAGTTTGTGCTATTTCGCGGTTTACTCTACCTGCATAAGGTTGGCGGCGAGTAGGGACCATACCTTCGATAATTGCGACCACATCGTTGCCTATGGCATTTTCAAAGCGCTCAACAATTTCTTCAAGTAAATCATCACCTTTACCATCCCCGATCATTTGCTCTGCATAATTTAGTGCAAAGGGAGTAGGTGGTGTAATAGGCGAACCTTGGGTGACAATTTGTGTTGATTTTTCAGGGCCCGTTTCACCTGAGCGAGGCTGGGCTATGGGCTTGAAAAAATTAACTTTGACCGCTTTTTGTTCTAATGCACGCACTAACCCGACTGAGACCGATGTTAAACCAACCCCAGTAGAGATAGGTACTAGCATAATTCGACGTGCCATAATTATAACTCCTGTGCAATTGAGGCGGCATCAAGAGCAATGATCCACTCTTCATTTGTTGGCATTACTACTGCTTTTGTTTTTGCATTATTACTGCTGATAACACCTTGTGTGCCAAATCGGGCTGCAAGGTTGGCTGCACTGTCGCAATCAAGGCCAAGATAGCTCAGCTGTGTTATTACTTTATCACGAATAATATCGGAGTTTTCCCCAATACCACCGGTAAAAATTAACGCATCAAGGCGTTGCAATGGCACCATAAATGCGGCTATTTGTTTTGCTAAACGATAACAAAACATCTCCAATGCTAAAATGGCTTTTTCATTTCCGGCAACAGCAGCTTCTTCTATTGTACGACAGTCATTAGAAAGTTCACTGATACCCAGTAAGCCACTTTGTTGGTTTAATAAGTCATCAATTTGTTGTGCATCGTAGTTAAGTTGGGTGGTTAAAAAGTTAAATAAACCCGGATCAATATCTCCGCTGCGGGTGCCCATCATTAAGCCTTCTAGTGGAGTTAAGCCCATGCTGGTATCAACACTTTTGCCATTTTTAATAGCACACACAGAGCAGCCATTACCTAAGTGAGCGCTGATAAAATTACTTTGCTCAATAGGCTGGTTTAAAAGGACTGCTGTTTGACCTGAAACATAATAATGGCTGGTACCATGAAAGCCGTAACGTCTAACACCATAATCAGTATAAAGTTTATAAGGGAGGGCATATAAATAGGCAACATTGCCCATGGTTTGATGAAACGCGGTATCAAACACTGCTACTTGCGGTAGTCCCTTGAATGATGCTTGCGCAGCAGCAATGCCTAATAAATTAGCGTGCCCATGTAATGGCGCAAGCGTAGCGGCTTGAGTGATTCCTTTAATTACATCGTCGTCAATCAGTACCGATTTAGTAAAGTGCTCGCCGCCGTGAACCACGCGATGACCTACTGCAATAAGGTTTTCAGCTAAATGGTGTTCGTTAATAAGGCTAACTAAGGTATCGATTGCTGCACTGTGAGCTTGATTAGGCGCAAGTTCAATCAGTTGTTTTTTGCCAAGGTATTTGTATTTCACAGATGGCGACGATGAGCCTAGGCGTTCAGCAAGACCTGAAATGATTTCTTCAGATGTGGTGGCATCTAAAATAGCGAATTTTAAACTCGAACTTCCACAGTTCAGTACAAGAACATGATGAGGTGATGATTGCGAAGACATAACAGGATCCCATTTTTTGACAATTGCGCATTAAGCTTAGTTGTTATATAACCAAGTACTCGAGCATAGTGATTAAAGTAAAAGAGTCATTGGTCGATAAATTGCTATGGATATCTGTAATGACTATACTAAAGTCTAGTTGACTTAACGTGCGCTTATTTTAACTCATTAATTGTTTTAAGGTAAGTTTAAACCATGATCAAAAACACGTTTTGGACGAAAAAGGTGGAAGGGATTTTACACAGGAATGTTACCGTGAATATGATACACTCATTGCGGTAACATTAATAAATATACCAGCGACACCTAGGAGTCATGATGCAAAAAAGTGTGATGTCACAAGTCCAAACTGGTCGTGAATATGCAAAAAAATGGCCTATGCGTAAAGAATTAGCGCCTCTGTTCACGGAGTTTAGAGTGATCAAAGCCACCGAGCTGGCAATTACAGTAATGCCGATTTTGGCAATGCTCACTTTATTTATGCAAATTAATTATTTAGGCAGCAGTTTTTTACCTCAAGCAGTCGCTATCGCGTTGTTTTTTTTATCTCTACCGCTACAGGGATTGCTGTGGTTAGGCAAGCGTGCAGATACTGTACTTGAGCCTGCGATGGAGCATTGGTATAAAGAGCTTCATACAAAAATGGTAGCCAATGGCTACCAAGGGCATGTCCCTAAAGATAAACCACGTTATGCAGAGTTGGCCCATTTACTCAATGATATGTTTGATAAAATGGACCGCGCGTTTACCCGAGAGAATCTGTAACACGTTTAAATTGACTAACATAAAATGACAGGGTGACGACTTGCTCACCTTGTTGTTCTAGTTGTTGCCAATGTTCAGGACGAAACTTCCAAGCAAAGGGAGTCATGGTGATCAAGTTCTTCACATCTTTAAATGGCAAGCTTATCTGTTGTTCTAATAATGTTTGCTCTATAAGCTCAAACCCTACAGGCGCAGCAATCGGTGTATGCGCATTGACGTCTCGGTAAATATAGTGCTTGAGTTCTTTTAAATGCCAAGGGCCAGGGCTTGCAACTACCAATGTAGCGTCTGGTTTTGCTAATCGAGCCAATTCAGCATCAAATAATGGGGCAAAAATACTCACTAATACATCTGCTGAGCCATCATTAAATGGAGCTTGGCTGATTGATGCAACGCTAAAATTACAATTACTGTATCGCTTTGCAGCATATTTAACCGCTGATTTTGATATATCGACGCCATAAACGTGTGCAGTACATGCATTGGCAATCGCATGAGTATAAAAACCTTCCCCGCACCCTAAATCAATTACCTGTTGTGGTGCTTGCAGAGCAACTCGCTGTGCAACGGCATGTTGTAAAAACTGGTAGTGCCCAGTGGTTAAAAAAGCACGCCTTGCTTGTACCATGTCAAGATTATCGCCAGGTTGCTTAGAGTTCTTTTGTTGCACAGGTAATAAATTCACATAGCCTTCTTTTGCAGTGTCAAAGCTATGGTTGTTAATACATTTTAGCACTTTGGCATGTAACTCAAGCGATTGTTGGCAGAGCGGGCATTGGTAATCGAGACTCATGGATCTAGGTAATCCTTATCATAAAATGTTTTTACCCAATGTGGGCGATAGGTGATCAATAGGGTAATAGCCATGCCGTTTAACATCGCTTCAGGAAAGCAAATAATGACACATAAATAGAGATAGTTTTCACTTAACTCAAACCAATTGTAATTGCCGGTTAAATAATAAAATAAGCTAATGGTGATAATCTTAAAGCAGGCGATGAAAGCGGCGCAAATAAAAGTACATACAAAAATGTAAATGAAAAAATGCCGTGGTAATAGGTTATAACACAGTATAAATACCCCATAACTGACTAAAATGGGTAAGTAAGCGGTTAACAATAAGTGGATAGGTAATTGCGCAATGCTTATTTGGTTGAAAGCCGTTAATAGCAGACTTGCTAGGGTGGCGCTCAATAATGCAAAGCGCCAGCCTAAAATAAGCGTTATGGCAGTTACACCTAAAATATGCAGTTCAAGACCGGGTAATATGCCGGCTTTAATTCGCCACAATAAGGCAAATGCTAACGCACAGACAAATAGGCCTGTTTGACGGGCTGGCGTGGTTATTAAATGTTGGTAGTGTGATTTATTGACACTCGACCAAAAAACACTGCCGATAACAAGCCAAGCAATTGCCTGAAGTTCAATGCTTATTATCGGGATTGTCGTTAGCTTATCCATTAGCGTTAACTAAAGGTTGACCATATTGGCGCATGATCTGATGGCTTTTCAATACCACGTAATTCATAGTCAATTCCCGCTTCAATACAACGAGCAGCCAAAGTTGGAGTCGCTAGGATAACGTCAATGCGTAGACCACGATTATCATCAAAGCCTCGAGAGCGATAATCAAACCAAGAGTACTGTTCGCTTGTGTCTGGGTGAAGTTCACGGAAGGTGTCTGTAAAGCCCCAATCTAGCAAGGTTGCAAGCCATTGACGTTCTTCAGGCTGGAATGAACATTTGCCAGTTTTTAACCAACGCTTGCGATTAACCTCACCAATGCCAATATCAAGATCAGTAGGAGAAATATTGATGTCGCCCATGACAATGACATCCTCGTCGTTACTGTGGTGGCTTTGTAAGTGAGTCATTAGATCACGGTAGAACTGTCGCTTATACGGAAATTTTGTTTCATGAGTAATGTTATCGCCTTGTGGAAAATAGCCATTCATTACGGTTAGATCACGGCCATTTTCTTGGCTAACAGTGACGCTGATCATGCGCTTTTGTGATTCATCAGTATCTGTTGTGAATCCTTTAACCACAGACTTAGGTTCAGTTTTGCATAACATGGCTACGCCATAATGTGCTTTTTGACCATGAAAATAAACGTGGTAACCCATATTTTGAACATCTTCGAGTGGGAAAGCTTCATCATGTACTTTTATTTCTTGTAAGCCGATTATATCAGGCTGATGTTTATCTATGATTGCTTGTAATTGGTGCAGACGAGCTCTCAGCCCGTTAATGTTAAATGAAATTACTTTCATGGCTTGACCTTTAATTAGAGTTATCTTTTTGCAGATTATGGCAAATTCTACCATCAATTAGCGTATGGTACATGCGCTTATTTATAATAATAAGCCGCTCAATTGTTGAACAAAGTATGAATTTTGATTAAACATTGTTAACGCTTTTTTAAATAAAAAATTAAATAGATAATTCGTTTGATTTGTAAACTTTGGTCTATATAATGCGCAAAAATTGCTCACAATATAACTCCACTTAAAGGTAAATCATGAAACTACAATTATTAGCATTATTCGTCGCAGCGACTGCTTTCTCTGAGACTGCTAGTGCAGCACATTATTATAATGCTGATCATAAAATTGAATCTAAATTATGCTCAATCAGTGCTAACGAAGGATTTACTGCAGCACGCAAAGTTGCAGCCCAGCACGGGGTGTATTTATCACGTTATTCAAAAAGTATTTTGTGTAATGGTGATGATATTCGTGATATTGCAAAAAAAGTGGATGATAAAGTTCGCCAAGAAAAAGTAATTGAACTGTTTGCTAAAAACTCACAGGCAGAAACACAGCTATGTATTACTGCCTTGAAGCAAGGTTTGGCTCCAGTGAAAGAAAAAATAGCAAACTTAAACTCATTGATTTGTAATGGTGAAGTGGTTACTGAGTTTGTGAAACGCTATCAAGGTGCGACAATTTGATTAAAAATGTAACGCACTAGCTCGTTTATCTAAAATAGCAGCGCTTTAATCGCTGCTATTTTACATTTTTATAGAATAACTTTTCCAACCTTTGTATTGATCTGGCATAATAGCGCGCTGAATATACGTCAACGTCTTGGTGCCTATGGTGACAAAATCTGCTACGAAAATGGCTACGAAACGAATCAGTGATGAGCAGCTTGTTGAGATCATTGAAGCGGCGATTTTTGTTGCGGGAAAACCAGTCAGTAAACGGCATTTAAAAGACACCGTATTAACTGAGTTAAGTGTGTCTATGGCACGTATTAACCTCGCGATTGAACAGATCCAAATTCATTATCAAACCCGTGGTATTCGCTTAGTTGAAGTCGGTAGTGGATTTAGATTTCAGGCGTGTGCCAGCTTAGCCCCTTGGTTAAATAACCTTTGGCAAGAACGGGCGCCTAAATATTCCCGTGCACTATTAGAAACTCTTTCGCTTATTGCTTATCGTCAGCCGATAACTCGGGGCGAGATAGAGCAAGTACGTGGAGTGACCGTAGGCTCAACTATTATTAAAAGTCTGCTCGAGCGTGAGTGGATACATGTTGTTGGTCATAAAGAGGTGCCAGGTAGGCCCGCTTTATATGCCACAACCAAACAATTTTTAGATTATTTTTCGTTAACAGGTTTAGATAACTTACCGCCACTGCCAAAACAGCAGCAAAGTAAAATTGACCAGTTATTGAGTGATCCTTCTGTGAGAGAACTATCCGAATGAGTATACAAGGTGAAAAGTTACAAAAAGTCTTAGCAAGAGCGGGCGTAGGTTCGCGACGTGAGATGGAAAAATACATTGATGCAAATCGTGTCAGTGTTAATGGTAAAGTAGCAAAGCTGGGTGATCGTGTTGAAGAAACCGACCAGATCCGTGTTGATGGCCATACGGTAAAAATTGAAGAAAAAGCTGAACGTATCTGTCGCGTTGTTATGTATAACAAACCTGAAGGTGAGTTATGTACACGTAAAGATCCTGAAGGACGTAGAACGGTATTTGACCGCCTGCCGCGCGTTGATGGTGAACGTTGGATTGCTGTTGGTCGTTTAGATATAAATACAGCAGGTTTAATGTTGTTCACCAATGATGGTGAGCTTGCTAATCGCTTAATGCACCCAAGTTACGAAGTAGAGCGTGAATATTCAGCACGTGTATTTGGTGAAGTAACAGCAGAAACTATCAAAAATTTAACCAAAGGGGTTGAGCTTGAAGATGGTATGGCAAAATTTCTTACTATTAAACCACTGGGCGGCGAAGGTATTAACCGCTGGTATAATGTAACGCTGACTGAAGGGCGTAACCGTGAAGTTCGTCGTTTATGGCAGTCTCAAGACGTTGAGGTTTCTCGCCTTATTCGTATTCGTTATGGTAAGTTAGAGCTCGATAAACGTCTACCACAAGGTGGTTGGGCTGAGCTAGATTTAGAGACTGTAAATTACTTACGTAAAACAGTTAAGCTTGGCCGTGAAACGCAAACAAAATTATCTGTTATGCCTGAAAAACGCAAAGATAAACGCGCTAAAATTAATCAAATTCGTAAAGCAGTCAAAAAACATAATAATCGCGTTAAACAAACTAAACGCCGTTAATATCTGCCTTGCATTAAAAAAGCCGCTAATTAGCGGCTTTTTTATGTTTAGTACTTGGTTTATACCAATCGACTTAAATATTTAACCATTCTAGCAGGCTAAATAAATCGCTAACTGCGTTAGGGATTTTTTATGTAGAACAATTACATGTCAAAATTCCTGCCTTGTTATCACTGTATTTATCTGTCGCTATAAATGCTCAGTACTTAACACGACTGGTATTATTTCTTTGTTTGCGCGTCTAATGATTGACCATTGACGTCTTTTGAATCATCACTCATTAAGTATAAATAAGTTGGCATTAAGTCTTCAGGGCAGGCTAGTTTATCGCGATCTTCGCCTGGATAGACACTGGCACGCATAGCTGTGTGGGTGGCGCCGGGATTAATACAATTTATCCGGATATTCGTTTTACCTACTTCACATGCCCATGTTTGCATCATTCCTTCAACTGCAAATTTTGAAATGGCATACGCGCCCCAAAACTCACGGCCTTGGCGACCAACCCCAGAAGAGGTGAAAATAATTGAAGCACTTGGAGATTTACGTAAAACTGGAAACATATATTTTGTGATCATCGCTTGAGCGGTAACATTCACTTTTATGATGTTATCAAACGTTGATGAACAAAAATGCTCAAGTGGACCCAGTGAGCCAATTATTCCTGCATTATTGAGCAAGCCATCTAGTTTACCAAATTGCTGTTCGATGGTAGCGCCTAAATCACGAAAGTTTTGTTTGCTTGCACCTTTTAAATCCATCGGTACAATGGCAGGTTTTGGCCCGCCAACGGCAATGATTTCATCGTATACCGCTTCCAGTTTGCTGGTGGTTTTACCCAATAATATAACCGTTGCGCCATGTTTGGCATAAGTTATTGCAGCCACTCGGCCAATGCCGTCACCTGCACCAGTTACTAAGATCACTTTGTCTTGTAGGGCATTATCAGCCGCTTTATAGGTTTGCATAATAAAGGTCCAAAAAATCAATTTGATTGATTTTAACATAGCAAAACACCAAGTTATCGAATTTATTGCAAAATAAGGTGGCGAAATTTGAAACTTTACGTTAACTTTAACTGGTCTAATGTCTTATTAATAACCTAATTACATTATTTTAACTAAATATTACGCGAAAACTTAAAAGAATTAGTAACAAAATTAGCTACACTTATTTATCAACACACATAAAAAAAAGATTACGTGCGGAGCAAACAATATGAAAAAAATGCTACTCTCACTTGCAATTACAGCTGCTCTAGCTGGTTGCGGCGGCGGTGAAACGTTAGAAGATGTTAAAAATGATACACCACCAGTTATTCCATCAGCTACAGTGAAGTTTGATCCCGCAAATGGGGTTATTTCAGTACCAAATGATTTATTAATGAGTGGTACAAAAGATGGCACTATAAATATCCCCGGTGAGTTGAGTGCTAATGGTGTATCAGTGCCAAGAAGCGCCTATGCTAACCCGTCACTGGCACTAGGTGCACTTGATGGCTGGTCTAGCCAAGTTCCTTATAAAGTAGATCTTACCTTTCCTGCGAATGTTAGCCTTGATGAAAGTTCGGCTGGTGCGCCGGGATCTGTGCGTATTTTTGAAGTTGTTATGGGCGCTAGTTTAACAGATGCAGATTGCGCAGCGGTACCCGCTGGAGCAGGATGTAAATTATTAGGTGAATTAACCTTTGGCGTTGATTTCATCACTAAAGCAAGTGGTAATGCGGTTGCTATTATTCCATTAAAACCGTTTAAAGCTGGCAGCTCGTACATTAATGTGCTGACGACAGAGCTTAAAGACTCATTAGGGCGTTCAATCCAGCCATCTTCAACCTACGGATTAGTAAAACAGGAAGCCCCATTAGTAACTGAATCGCAACTCGCGCTGCAGGGCGTGGTAAATAGCTATGAAAATGTACTTATTTCAGGCGGCACGATCACTAAAGATGAGATTATATATTCAGCAGCGATGACCATTCAATCTGTAGGTCCAGTGCTTGGTACTATTAAAAAATTGCTAGCAGCGAGCTTACAAAATCCAGCCTTGCCAACGCCAATGGTTCAAATTCCTGAACAACCAATGTTAACGGTTGAGCAAGTCTTTGCTTCACAAGGTATTACGGGACTTTCGCCAGCATTTGCAGGTGTTCAATATCAAAAAGGCAGCGTTACATTACCCATGTATTTATCTCAGCCTGAAGGAAAAGAAATTTCAGATTTAGCTGCTACATACTGGCAAGGCATGTGCGATAACGCAGTTGCAGTATTAGGGTATAAAGCAGCTGAAGGAGAAAACTTTCCGACAGCTCCAGTTAGTGTCAGCGATGGCACTTGCTCAGCATTAAGTGATGGACGATTACGTGATTTAGGACTAGATACAACAAGACATCTAACTAAATACAACTCAATCCCTAAAGTGCAAAGCCAGCAAGAAGTACCTGTTCAGATAACAAAACCTATTTTGCCTGTAATAAATTTTATCAGAACACAAAGTCTTGGTATGTCTGCACTTGAAATGCCTGCGGGTGGTTGGCCTGTGGTGATTATGCAGCACGGTATTACTTCTAAAAAAGAAGACATGTTGGCATTAACGGCTAGTTTAGCCATTCAAGGCTTTGCAACAGTTGCCATTGATCACCCGGTTCATGGTGAGCGTGGTATCGACGTGGATGATGATGGTATAGATGATTTTAATGCCTCAACTGGCTCTGTTTTGGCGTATATGAACTTGCAATCATTACTCGTTGCGCGCGACAATTTAAGACAGTCTGCGGCCGACTTACTAGGCCTGCGTTTAGGCTTAAACTTGACTAACGATACGTCATTGAATACACAAGACGTGTCATTTATAGGTCATTCATTAGGAGCTGTAGTAGCACCCGCTTTTATAGCACAAGCTAATACGCCACTCGATGAACAAGTTGATGGATTGTTCAAAGTGAACACTGTTGCTCTTGCCAGTGGTGGTGGTGGTATCGCCAGTTTCTTATTAGAGTCAGCGTCTTTTGGGCCATTTGTACAAGGCTCTGTTTTATTGGCCGCAGGTACGGCAGAATCAGCTGAATTTGCGACTTACTTACAAACTGATGCAGTATCTAATTGTGGTGTGTTTGCCGAAAACCAGCAAGCATATGTAAGTTGTGCTTATCCTGAATATATAACTTCATTAACTGTTGCAGGTGAAACGGCTAAAACGGCCAAGATCCAAGGTGTAATGACACAATTTGCATTTGCTGCACAAACGGTCCTTGATAGTGGAGATCCAACAAACTATGCGACCAGTTTGAATGCTCTTGGCACACCAGTTTATATGAATGTCGTGGTTGGTGATGGTGCAGGTAATCTTCCTGACCAAGTTATTCCACCAACAACCGTCAATAACCCAATTGCAGGGTCGCTAACACTTGCTAGATTAATGGGGCTTTCTACTGTGGCGACTACACAAGGGCCAAATGCTGAGCCTAGCAGTTATTTAGTTAAGTTTACAGATGGTGGTCACAGCTCGGTATTATCGCCACAAGCGAGTGCTGCAGTGACAACTGAAATGCAATTACAGATTGCAACTTATTTAGTAACTCGAGGTCGTGCATTATCTATTCAAAATACCGAGATTGTCACTGATTAACTTTCTAGAGTATTAAAATAAATGAAAAGCCACTGAAAAGTGGCTTTTTTTTGTTTGAATGGTAAATTAGACGAAATTTTTGTTTGGAGAATACGATTGGAATTTCTATATGAGTACGGGCTGTTTCTAGCTAAAACGGCAACGTTTGTGATTGCCGCCGCTGCAGTAATATTAATTAGTGTCGCTGCAGCGATAAAGCCTAAAAGTAAAAAAGGTGAGATTGAGATTGATGATATTTCTGAGCAGTTAGATGATTTGAAAAATGATTTTATTGCAAGCACCTTATCTAAAAAAGCATTAAAAGCGCACCATAAAGCCCAAAAGAATGATGCTAAAAAAAGCACTGATGAACAGTCGAAACCACGATTATATGTACTTGATTTTAATGGTAGTATGGATGCCCATGAAGTCGATAGTTTACGTGAAGAAATTACCGCAATTGTTGCAATTGCCGATCCTAAGCAAGACAAAGTGTTGGTTAGGCTAGAAAGTGGTGGCGGTGTAGTTCATGGCTATGGACTTGCTGCTTCCCAGCTACAACGCATTAAAAATAGAGGTATTCACCTTACGGTTGCGATTGATAAAGTTGCTGCCAGTGGTGGTTACATGATGGCCTGTGTCGCTGATGAAATTGTTGCCGCACCGTTTGCTATCGTTGGCTCTATTGGTGTGATAGCACAAATTCCAAATTTTAATAAAATTCTGAAGAAAAACGATGTTGATTTTGAACAAATCACTGCGGGTGAGTTTAAACGTACCCTAACTTTATTTGGTGAAAATACAGATAAAGCACGGGAGAAGTTTAAAGAAGAAATAGAGCAAACCCATGGCTTATTCAAACAGTTTGTTAGCAGTCAACGGCCAAGTTTAGATATTAACTTAGTGGCAACAGGTGAGCACTGGTTTGCGACTCAAGCGCTTGAAAAAGGTCTAGTCGATACCATAGAAACCAGTGATGACACATTACTTAAGTATCAAGATGAGCGACAAATATATAAAATTAAATATAAAGTTAAAAAGAGCTTAAGCGACAAGCTTGCTATCGGGTTGAGTAACACTGTTAACAAAACCGGTATATCATTATTGTCTCGTTTAAAAGGGCTAAACCCATAAAGGTTTCCGTTATTAAATGATAAAAAAACCCGCAAATTTGCGGGTTTTTTTCATTTATACACGGACAACTTTAGTCAGTTGATTTGTGATAATCCTCTAAGTCTTTGGCTGCATTTGGGTCGTTAAATACTGCCTCATCTAGTTCACCTTCAGATTTAGCAACCACACATGTCACCATACAATCGCCTGTGACATTGACCGCCGTACGAGTCATATCAAGTAACCTATCAACGCCAATAATGATGGCAATGCCCTCAACAGGTAAACCAACTTGATTCAGGACCATGGCAAGCATGATCAAGCCTACGCCAGGAACACCAGCGGTGCCTACAGACGCTAAAGTGGCGGTTAAAATTACCATTAAGTAATCTGAAATCGTTAAATCAACACTGAATACTTGTGCAATAAATACCGTAGCCACACCTTGCATGATTGCTGTACCGTCCATGTTAATAGTGGCACCGAGTGGAATTGTAAATGACGCAACTGAATTCTTTGCCCCTAATTTTTTAGTGGCTGTTTCAAGTGTAATAGGCATTGTTGCACTTGAGCTTGAAGTGCTAAATGCGAATAAACAGGCATGTTTCATTTTTTTCAAAAAGATAATTGGGTTTAATCCAGTTAAAAACTTCAGTAGCAAAGTGTAATTAATGAAGGCATGGAAAAATAGTGCAGCCACCACAACACCAAAATATTTAGCTAAGCTGACTATCAAGTTCAACTCGATAGTAGTGAATAGCTTCGCCATTAAGCAGAACACCCCATAAGGAGCCACATTCATTAATAAGGTAACTAACTTTAAGATCACGGTGTTTAAATCTTCAAAAACAACCGCTACTCGTTTACCAGCACTGCCGCCAAGAGCCATTGCAATACCAAATAGCAATGCGAATACAATTACTTGTAACATATTGCCGCTTGCCATGGCATCAATTGGATTGGTTGGGAACATGCCAATGATTACTTGTGCAAGAGTGGGTGCTTCTTTTGCGCTATAAGTCGCTTCAGAAGGTAAGTTAATCCCTTCCCCTGGATTAACTAATAATGCCAAGGTAATCGCAACCGTAATTGCAATTGCGGTAGTAATAAGATAAAGAGCGATTGATTTACCGCCTAAACGGCCTAATTTTTTCGGGTCACTTAAGCTACATGTACCACAAACAAGTGATACAAATACCAGCGGTACAACTAACATTTTCAAACTGGCGATAAATATTTGTCCACCAATATGAAATAAACCATCAACAAAAAAGCTCTTAATTGGCAAAGAGAATAATCCAAGTGGGATTAGATAATCGTCTTCGCCAGCTAATATTGCTTGGAAAATGAAGCCTACAGCAACCCCCAGAAACATACCTATCATGATACGGGTGGTTAAACTCATTGAACGGATTTTTGACATAGTAACAATCTATTTTTTATAAATTTACCATAGCCTACCAGCATGCAGATTTTTATACAGAAAAAATCGATAAATATGAAAAAAAAATATGGATCAAAAAAACAACAAAAAACAAATAAAAGTTGTGATTTTCAAGCGTGTTATAGGTTAATATTGAGTAAATGTATTCTTTAAATAATTAATAACAAACGCTAGGGAGAGGGCAATGCCTTTAATGCGATGGCTCAGTGTCATACTGTTGAGTTTTTTTATCACCGCGTGTGGTGGCGGTGGAACACTTGAAAAGGACGGTGGAACAATTGATGATGGTACTACTGCTGATCCCATTTATACCTTATCTGTTCAGGGTTACGTAAAAGCAAGCGATGAAACTATTAATGCAGTAACCGAAGCTGATCCGATAGATATAAAGATAACTCTATTAAAAAATAATGAGCCGGCAAGTGGGCAAAGAATCACTTTTATCTTGGCTGATAATATAGGTGCTGTAAATTTAAATTCTGCACTTACCAATAGCGAAGGGATAGCCACTGTTGAGCTTTCAGCTGGACTACAAGCAGGCGCTGGTGAGATAACGGCGACTTACACCGGCAATGACATCAATGTTAATAGCAGTTTTGCTTTTACATCTACGGGTGGGCAAGGAGAAAGTAACCAAGGTGCATTTACACTTAGTTTGAAAGGACTATCTCAATTAACTGCAGAGCCTACTAATACAGTTACTACTTTGAATAGTCTGGATTTACAAGCAACATTAAAGCAACAAGGAGAGCCTTTATCGAATGTTAGAATCACTTTTAATCTAGCTGACAATATAGGTGAAATAACGCCTTCTTCTGGAACGGCTTTAACTAACAACCTTGGTATAGCAACGGTTGAATTATCCGCTGGTGATGTCATCGGAGCTGGAGAAGCAACAGCAACGTATACTCATAATGGGGAAACAATAACTTCACAACCATTTAGCTTTGAGACCCTCATAGACGCAAGTGCCTCAGCAGATTTGGTTGTTACTTTACTTTCATCAGATAACACCGCAACACGAAACGTTACTTTTTCAGAACCATCAGTAGCTCAAGCTAAATTGCTATTAAATCAACAGCCGGCGGCCTTTAAGCTAATACAGTTTAATGTGTCAGGTTTTGGTATTCTAAACCCTTCAAATGGTACCGCTATGACCAACAGCGAAGGTATTGCTAAACTTGATTTACTTACAGGTTCTGAAGCGGGAGCAGGTAACATTTCTGCTAGTTATCTTTCTGAGTCGCAGCAAGTTATTAATTCGAATGCTTATACTTATACTGCTGCGGGTGATGCTCCAGTTCAAGGCGTGTCAGAAGACTTTAATGTCAATTTAAGCCTTACTTCATCTGTAAACTTATCTGACACGAATGAAATTAATGCACAGCAGAGCGGTATTATCAAAGCAAGAGTTACAGACTCAAATGGTGACCCCGTAGTCAATAGAGTGGTGAGTTTTACCTCGACGCTTGGTAGTTTACTGCCAAGCTCGGGCACTGCACTTACAAATCAAGATGGTGTCGCTACGCTCAATATCACGACAGGAACTATTGAAGGGGCGGGGCTTATAACAGCCCAATATGAAGCTGTAGAGTCTTCCATTGGCTTTTATACTCGGGGGGATGCGATAGACCCAAATCAAAATAATGCTGATATCGCTTTTAAAATTTTGATTAATTGCCAATCTGATTTTAGAACGACGCGAGACCCTAACTTATGCGAGGAAACAACGAGCATATCGGGCGAAGATGCAGCAATCGTGTTTATTGAATTAACAAAGCAAGGATCAACAACGCCATTAGCACAAACTCTTGTAACTGCAACGACGACTATTGGCGCTATTTCACCAAGCACTGGTACTGCTATATCAAATGAGAATGGTATCGCACTATTGGACCTTGTGCCTGGAAGGGATGTAGGTGCAGGCGAGATAACAGTTACTGTTCTTCAAAGCTCTATAAAAAAAGCATTTCAAATATCAGCAGTAGATGTTGATGTTAGTATCAATAGTTCTTTGGCAGAATCAGAAGTTTTATCAGCAGGTTCAACCGCTTTAATCTCAGTAAACCTGAGCAAAAATGGAGAAACCTTCGTTTCTCCATTATCTGTTGAGTTTACATCAGGTTGTGTTGATGCAGGCCTAGCTGTTATAGATGCCAGTGTGACTAGTATCGGTGGTGTTGCGCGTTCAACATATAGAGCACAAGGTTGTGTTGGCGCTGACTTAATAACAGCAACAGTTATTACTGGTGGTAATACTGTTTCTGCTTCTACGGTAGTGAACGTCTCTGCTGCAAATGTTGGCTCTTTAGAGTTTTTAGATGTATCTGAACCAGTTATTGCGCTTAAAGGTACCGGCGGCGCAAACAGAAAAGAAACCTCTGTTGTTCGCTTTAGGTTAATTGACGAAAATGGCAATGTACTCCCAGCTCGAACTGTAAACTTTAAGTTAGCAACGGAAGTCGGTGGATTGAAGTTAGGTCAGTTATCAGGTTTCACTGATGCTGATGGTGTAGTACAAACTGTTGTGCAATCAGGAGTAGTGCCAACGCCAGTCAAAGTGATAGCTTCCAGTGAGCAAAACGTTGATGGTGAGAATGTAATTGTAACAGCACCATCTGATGTTTTAGTGGTCAGCACTGGTATTGCTGACCAAAATAGTTTTTCACTATCTCGTTCGCAATTTAATGTGCATGGTTTAAATGTTGATGGCACTGAAGTCGATGTTAATGTTCGCTTAGCTGACCATTTTAACAATCCAGTGCCCGATGGAACTGCGGTTAGTTTTATTACCGAAGGTGGGGTTATTGAGCCCAGTTGTACTACATCTAACGGGGGATGTTCAGTTAAGTGGCGTAGTAGCAACCCACGACCGTTTGCTGAGTTTATAGTTGAGGGCGGAATTACTCGCAGCTTTTACGGAAATACTATCGCAGATAAATGCGATAGTGGACTACCATGTCCGCTTGGTATTAAAAATAATGATAATACAGCGTTTGACTTACCTTTAGGCGGGAGAGCAACGGTACTCGCTTATGCTATAGGTGAAGAAACATTTTCTGATTTAAATGGCAATGGTTATTTTGATGAAGAAGACTTCTTTGATGATCTTTTTGATAAGCCAGAAGCCTTTATTGATAATAATGAAGATGGAACATTTGGTGGAAAAAATTGTGAAACCGCAGCTGAACTGTGCTCTGCGGCTAATTCTGCAGGGGATGAACTTGAGGAATTTATAGATTTTGATGGCAATGCCCAGTGGACTCAACAAAATGGTTTATACAATGGCTTATTGTGTCGCCCAGAAGATGATGCAGCAGGTATATGTACACGAGAAATGATAAATGTATTTCAAAATCAAGAGATCGTAATGTCGAGTGATAACGCTCTCTTTAGATTGGTAACATATGCCGACGAATGTACTGATGTACAAGGCGTAACTGCTACAGAAGTACATGTTAATAGTGACATAAATAGTAACTTAGTACGTAAGGTACAAAATGATTTAACTAGCCAAAAAATGTGTCAAATAACTGAAGTGGATTTAACGTCAGCTACCGGCCAAGAGAGTATTAATTTGACCGTGTTTATTGCTGATATATTTAATAATCCATTGCCTGTAGGTACAGGAGTAACCATATTAACGGATAATGGTGTACTCAGTGGCGAGCCAGAAAATTATGCCTTCCCGAATACAACGAGTCGAGTTCCGGTTAGCTTATCATTTGCGCTTGGTCGTGAGCCTGCAGATAATCGCAATGATATCACAAGTGGCTTTTTAGAAATTAAAACAACAGCACCATCAGGATTAGTTTCATCTTTATCAGTATCAGTTAGAGATGATCCAAAAGTACCTTAAGATTGTTTAGTTTTAAAAAATGCCAACCATAAGGTTGGCATTTTTGTTGCTATTCTATATATTCCACTGCAAATACCTTAAAACACCGTTTTGTCTAAATTAACGACAATAATTGTTTAATTATTCATTAAAAGCAGAAAAGTTTGTATTAAAAGCTTGTAACAATTGGTGTTTGTAGATATACCTATAAATATTCGCGCCCGTAAATGGGCAAAACACATTTAAAATACTTGGTTAGAAATAGGCAACTATGGGCAAATCGCTAGTAATTGTAGAGTCTCCTGCTAAGGCTAAAACAATTAATAAATATTTAGGAAACGATTTTATCGTCAAGTCCTCTATTGGGCATGTACGAGATCTTCCTACCTCCGGTTCAGGCAAAACCAAAACGGCTGCTGTAAAAACACCTGCAGAAGTACGTAAAATGGCACCAGAAGAAAAGGCCGCGTACAAAAAACAGCGTGATTATACAAATTTAGTAGCTCGAATGGGGATTGATCCAGATAAAGGCTGGGAGCCACATTACGAAGTATTACCAGGTAAAGAAAAAGTTGTTCAAGAATTACAAAAGCTCGCTGAAAACGCTGACCAAATCTATCTCGCAACGGATTTGGATAGGGAAGGAGAAGCAATTGCTTGGCACCTGCAAGAAATTATCGGTGGAGAGCCAGAAAAATATAAGCGTGTCGTATTCAATGAGATAACTAAAAATGCCATTCAGGCCGCCTTTGAGGCTCCTGGTGAGCTAAATACCGACATGGTCTATGCCCAGCAGACTCGTCGCTTTTTAGATCGTGTTGTAGGCTTTATGGTATCGCCATTATTGTGGCAAAAAGTTGCCCGTGGTTTATCCGCTGGACGAGTACAGTCTGTCGCAGTACGTTTGTTAGTTGAGCGCGAGCGTGAAATTAAAGCGTTTATTCCTGAAGAGTTCTGGGATATTCATGCCGATGTGAAAAATACCGAGTCGGCACTTCGTTTAGAGGTGTTCAAACAAGGTGATAAAGCCTTTAAGCCAGTCAATGAAGCGCAAGCTATGGCAGCTACTGCATCTTTAGAGCAAGCTGAATATAAAGTTGTTAGTGTTGAGGAAAAGCCAAGTAAAAGTCGTCCTAGTGCGCCACTAATTACTTCAACAATGCAACAAGCTGCGAGTACGCGTTTAGGCTATGGCGTTAAAAAGACCATGATGTTAGCGCAACGTTTGTATGAAGCAGGTTATATCACCTATATGCGAACTGACTCAACCAACTTGTCGAAAGATGCAGTTGCAATGTGTCGCGAGTATGTTTCGCAGCAGTTTGGTGATAAGTATTTACCAAAAGAAGCTATTAGTTATAGTTCAAAAGGCAATGCACAAGAGGCGCATGAGGCGATCCGTCCTTCAAGTGTTACTGTATTATCTGGTCACCTAGATGGCGTAGACCCGGATGCTAAAAAGCTTTATGAATTAATTTGGCGTCAATTTGTTGCGTGTCAAATGGTCCCTGCTGAATATGACTTAACAACATTAACTGTTACTGCCGCCGATTTCCAATTAAGAGCCAAAGGACGGGTGTTACGTTTTGATGGTTGGACTAAAGTACAACCAGCAGTTCGAAAAAAGAACGAAGAAGATCAATCACTACCAGCTATTAAAGAAGGCGAGATATTAAGCCTTGTTGAACTTGATCCAAAACAGCATTTTACTAAGCCGCCAGCACGCTTTAGTGAAGCGAGTTTAGTAAAAGAACTTGAAAAACGTGGTATTGGTCGTCCATCTACCTATGCATCAATTATTTCAACGATACAAGATCGTGGATATGTCCGTGTTGAAAACCGTCGTTTCTTTGCAGAAAAAATGGGTGAAATTGTCACCGATCGTTTAGTTGAGAACTTTACTGATCTGATGAACTTTGACTTTACTGCAAAAATGGAAGGCCGGTTAGATGACATCGCTGAAGGTGAGCGTGTCTGGACACAGGTACTTGACAAGTTTTACGCTGATTTTTCTACACAACTGACTTTAGCCAGTGGTGAAGAAGATGAAGGTGGGATGCGTAAAAATGAAATGGTCGAAACTGATATTGACTGTCCAACATGTGGCAGAAAAATGGGTATTCGAACAGCCTCTACTGGCGTTTTCTTAGGCTGTACAGGCTATAATTTACCGCCAAAAGAACGTTGTACTACCACTATGAACTTAGTGTCAGGTGATGAAGCGGTTGCCGCTGACGTTGAAGATGTCGAAACCGAAACATTGATGCAAATGAAGCGTTGCCCAATTTGTGAAACGGCAATGGATTCATACCTGATAGATGAAACTCGTAAATTACATGTTTGTGGTAATAACCCTGCTTGTAAGGGTTATGTCGTTGAGCAGGGCACGTTTAAAATTAAAGGCTATGATGGCCCTATCATTGAATGTGATAAATGCTCATCAGATATGCAGCTTAAATCAGGGCGCTTTGGTAAATACTTTGGCTGTAGTAATGATGAGTGTAAAAACACCCGTAAATTACTGCGTAACGGCGAAGCAGCGCCACCAAAAGAAGACCCTGTTCAGTTACCAGAGTTAGAGTGTGAAAAATCTGATGCATACTTTGTGCTACGTGACGGCGCTGCAGGTATTTTCTTAGCAGCGAATACCTTCCCTAAATCACGTGAAACTCGTGCCCCTAAAGTGGAAGAGTTACAGCGTTTTAGAGATCGTATTTCACCTAAGTTTTATTATCTAGCTGATGCACCAGTAAAAGATCCTGATGGTAACTTAGCAATTGTTCGTTATAGCCGTAAGAATAAAGAACAATATGTAATGACTGAGGTTGACGGTAAAGCAACAGGCTGGACTGCACATTTCAATGCAGGAAAGTGGGTTGAAGAGGCAAAGAAGAAAGCCGCACCGAAGAAAAAACCAGTCGCTAAAAAGGCAACAGTCAAGAAAGCCGCACCTAAAAAAGCCGCTGCAAAAACAAAAAAGGACGCTGAGTAGAATACTAAGCTCTGAAAACAAAAAAACCGGAATGCACACCCTTGTGTCAATTCCGGTTTTTTTATATCAAAAATTATGCCTTTAGAGGCATTTTTGACGTTAGATTTTTACGTCAGTGACTTTTTTATAGCCTTCTGATTCAAGTTCATCATTTACGCACTTTAGTACGTATGGTTTAAGCTCTTCATTGCTGATGTCGTCGTCTTTAGCCCAGTTTAAACACATCTCAGTGTATTCTTTAATTGTTTCGGCGGAAGCTTCAACAGCATCGTCAGCAACAGCAAAAGTTGCATAAACTGCAAATAATGGCGCTACGATAAGCGCTAGCAATGCTTTTTTCATTCGTGTATTCCTAAAAAATGTAGTGACTGCTGTTTTATATTCAAAAACAACAGTGATCCAATCAAGCAACATGCTGTTGGTAAGTGATTCTTAAACGAAATGATAATAAAAGATAACGAAATATTTTTATCGTAAAGACAAATATAATGTAATAAGAGACGGTAAAATAATGAGAAACTTATGTTAATCAATGCTATCTTACGCCAGCTATCAATTTAGGAATAATTATGTCTCAAAGCCAACTACCTGACACCACACCTCGTGTTGCATCTAAACTAGAACAGTTTGTTGAAAGCTTTATTTTTCGAGCCCGCTGGCTACTAGCTCCCTTTTTTATAGGCTTACTCGTTGCAATTGTACTGTTACTTTTGAAGTTTTTTAAATACCTGTATCAAATGGCGATAAATACATTTAGCGCTACTAATGAGCAACTACTGGTGGGTATTTTGACCTTGGTTGATACCGCATTACTGGCAGGATTATTATTAATAATTATTTTTAGTGGCTATGAAAATTTTGTTTCTAAATTAAATATTGGTAATCATGAAGATCGCCCTGCATGGATGGGTAAAGTAGGTTTTTCTGGTCTTAAAATGAAATTGATCAGCGCAATTGTTGCCATTTCTGCAGTCGAACTGTTAAAGGTGTTTATAAGCTCTACTAGTCACTCAAGTGATGAATTGATGTGGAAAGTAATAATTCATGTTACTTTTGTGATATCAGGTGTGCTATTTGCTCTCACTGATTTTATAAATAGCAAAACTCACAATCATTAAATAGCAGATAACGCAACGCTATCTGCCTATATGTTTTTTTATTTAAAGATACTCAACCACATAGCCTTTAAACTCGGTTCTTTTGCGTACATATTCATACCCATTTTAAAAATACGAGCGGCAAATATGCGTAAGTAATAAAAACAGCCAATACTGAGAAGCAGGGATAAGAGTGCTTGCCAAATTGGTATTTCAACTAATGACATGCGCACCGGCATAACCGCAAATGCCGTGATCGGCAAGTAACTAAGCACGATTGTTAAAACACTGTTTGGTGCATCGATAACAAAAAATGCAATCACAATAGGTGCCAATGGCAGCATCATTAAGGCACTTTTACTACTGTGATTAGGATCATCAATACCCGCTGCGATCGCAGCCATAAATGCAGCGCAGATGCCAAGACCTACAATCGCATAGGCTAACAACCAAGGCAGTAATGACCAATTAATAAAGTCTAAATTGAGGGCTTGTTGTTTAATGATAACGGTAAAAAATAGCATCGATAAAATAATCGATAGCAAGGTGCCAATCATGGTTTTTACTGCAAGTAATATTTGCCCAAGTAGCTTACCATCTATCCATGTTTGTGGTGTCATGGTGGCTAGCAATTGCTCCGTTACGCGGTTTTGCTTTTCACCGGTAATACTGACAAAGAGTTGGCTAAAGATCCCAAACATCGCAACAAATAATAATATCAGTACCCCAAATGCTGTGTATGTTTGACTACGATCAGCTTGATTTTTCAAAAGCTCGTCAAGTACCCTATGTTCAATTGAAATATTTTTCGTCAATCCTAGTCGTTGTTGCTCGCTTAAGCCTAAGCTATCAAATTGAGCTTGTTGCAATTGCGCTCTAAGGAGCGATTGCAATGTTGTTTGCCATGCCGATTTTACAGCAGTTATTAACGTATATGAGTGAGTCGCTTGGTCAAACTTAAGTACGCCATCATAGTCAGTATCTTCAGCTAAATTTGCAATGATGGCAGTTAAATCATCATGTTTGGTAAACTTAAATTGTGTCGATGTAGGCTCTGTTTTGACGCTAAACTCGAGGTTGCTTGCTAAATGATAACCTTGTTCAAGTTGACTGTTTGCAGTGGCAAAAAAATAAATAACTCCAGCAATAGCGAGCATGATCAACTTCGAAATAATTTCTTGTTTTAGTTTAAAAAAATGCAAGAACTCCCATTTTGCAACAATCCAGAGCTGTTGCTGTGTAAGTGATGATTTATTCATAGCGTCGTTCCTTGATCCAGTTTAGCGTTATGCTCAGCTACTGCGTGTAAATAAATTGCATGCAGTGACTGAGCTTTATTTTTGAATTCACATATTTCCCCGATGCTGATTAACTGAGGAAGTAACTGGTTAAGTGATTGGTGTTGCTTTAGGGTGATAGTTAGTTGCTGTGCTTTTATTTGCTCAACACAATAATGTTCACATAGTTGCTCAAAGTAAGTTTGATTAATTGGATCGTTGAATACGACTTGAATACTATTATTTTGCGCGCTTTGAAGTATATTACTGAGTTTGCCGTATAAAACACTTTCACCTTGATTTAATAGCAATACCCGATCAGCAAGTTTTTCTACCATCGCCATCTGATGTGCACTTAAAATAACGGTCATGCCTTGCTGTTTTAATTGCGCTAAAAATTCAACAACTAATTCCTGATTAATAGGATCTAAGCCAGAAAATGGCTCATCTAAAATTACCCATTTGGGCTTATGTAAAATTGCAGTGATCAATCGGATTTTTTGTTGGTTCCCTTTAGAAAGTGATTTTAAGGGGTCATTCAATCGTGCGGTTAAATTAAATTTAGCTAACCAATAGTCACAGCGCTGCGTAAATTCGCTATCTTTTACGCCGTGTAATGCTGCAAAAAATTGTAGATTTTGTTTTATTGTTTTTTCTGGATAGAGGCCTCGGTCTTCTGGTAGATAGCCCAGTAAATGTGCCGGAATAGATGAATACGCTTGTCTTGCATCATTGAGTTGAATAGAGCCACTATCTGGAGAGGAAAAACCAACGATCATTTTTACTAATGATGATTTCCCCGCACCATTGGGGCCAAGTAAAGCAAAAATCTCTCCTGGTTACACATCAAATGACAGCTTATTCACCGCAGTAACCGTTTTATAGTGTTTTTCAAGGTTGTTAATAATTAACGACATGTGACCCTACAATATTGTTTTTTTGAGTTTAATCGGTTACAACCAAGAATGTAACTACTACCAGAGATGAAATTGTAAGCAAAGATTATGCAATAATTAAATAAGAAGTGTGCAGACACTGCAGTTAATACATATTTGCAAAGCTAATATAGTAAAATTACAAGTTGATTAACTTTTCCTTGATGATAGTTGGGTATTTATTAATATTATTTTCAATTGATTAATAATGAGTGCTGTAGTCTTACAGTTACTTTAGATGCGGTTCATGATGAAGCAAAACGACGGATAGTTTCGCTTTAATGAGCGGTATGATTTAGTCACTTAGGGTGCAAATCTTCGCCATTATAGGCATAATGAACGCGATATTTCGCGAATTCGGTGTAAGCAATGATAAAACAGTTTTTAGACGATCCAACTTTATTACTCAACGCTGTTGGTGAGGGAATATATGGCTTTGATTTAAGTGGTAATGCGGTATTTGTAAACCCCGCTGCTGAACGCATGACTGGATGGCATGCAGATGAGTTGCTGGGTAAAAAAATTCATCAGTACCATCATCATAGCCATGCTGACGGGCGGCCATATCCAGCAGATGAATGCCAGATTTATTGCACTATGTTTGACGGCAAGCATCGCCATGTTAAAGATGAGGTATTTTGGCGTAAAGACGGCAGCTGTTTTGCGGTAGAATATACATCTACACCCGTTTATAAAAATAATCAGTTGATCGGCGCTGTCGCGATATTTCGCGATGTATCAAAACAACACCAGACAGAGCACGCACTGCGTGATGCTTTAGCGCAAGTGAATCACTTAAGTGAGCAATTAAAAGAGCAAAATAGCTATTTGATAGCAGAACTTAATGAAGATTGGCAAGAGTCTGGTTTGGTAGGCAAAAGCCACGTATTTCAAACCATGCTTGAGCAAATAAAACTTGTTAGCCCGACCGATAGCACTGTGTTGATTTTAGGTGAGAACGGCACAGGTAAAGAATTAGTCGCTCGTAACTTACATCGCTTAAGTGGGCGCAGTGGGCAATCCTTTATTAAGGTCAATTGCGCCGCATTTACGCCAAGCTTACTTGAATCTGAGTTATTTGGTCATGAAAAGGGGGCTTTTACGGGGGCTAAGGAGCATCGTAAAGGACGTTTTGAGTTGGCTAATAATGGCACCATTTTTTTAGACGAAATTGGAGAGCTTGCTCTTGAAGCGCAAAGTAAGTTGTTACGGGTATTGCAAGAGCATGAATTTGAACGTGTTGGCAGTAGCCAAACACGTAAAGTTAATATTCGTGTAATTGCTGCGACTAATCGTGACTTATGGGCAATGGTGCAGTCAGGATGCTTTAGAATAGATTTATATTATCGACTAAATGTATTTCCAATAACAGTTCCACCACTGAAAGCGCGTAAAGAAGATATCCCATACTTGTGTAGTAATTTGATTGCGCAATTAAATAAACGTCTTGGTAAACAGCTCAAAGGACTCAGTGAAAAAGCCATAACACAGCTACAAGCGTATGATTGGCCGGGTAATATTCGTGAATTACAGAATGTACTAGAGCGAGAGGCTATTTTATCAAAGCAGTCTGTATTGCAGTTATCGCAACCACTTGATGCCAATGCTAGCGCTAACCTAAACACGGATCTGAGCCTTGACGAAGCGCAGAGACAGCATATCATCGCAGTATTAGAGCTATCAAATTGGCAAATTTCTGGCAGTCAAGGCGCGGCAGTTAAATTAGGCATGCCGGAGAGTACGTTACGATCAAAAATGCGCAAGTTGATGATCCGTAAAAATCGTTAAATATCACGACACTCGCTAAATATCGCGATTTTAGCGAATTTATTAAATAAAAATTCATTAATATTCAGTTGCTTAATTTAATTTCAGTTTGGTCTGAAACTTGCAAACTTACAGGCCTAACCGTCACAGTAAGTAGTTATTATGAAATTTGATATTAAAGAAGAAGATATGATCATCAAGCCCTATAAGCATGAAGGGCCTATTTATATCCGTGAGCAAAAAGGATTTTTCCAGCGTATTCGCCGTAACCTTGGTTGGTTACTCATGCTTACATTCATTCTTATTCCTTGGATCCCATACAAAGGCCAGCAAGCGGTATTGCTAGATGTTGCGAGTCAAAAGTTTGCTATTTTTGGGCTGACCTTACTGCCCCAAGATTTTATGATCTTGGCGTTGTTATTTATGTTAGGCGCTTTTGCGTTGTTTTTTGTTACCAATTGGCTTGGCCGGGTATGGTGTGGATATACATGCCCACAAACAATTTGGATGCTGATGTTTTCATGGGTGGAGCAACGTATAGAGGGAACACGTAATCAACGTATAAAGTTAGATAAATCCGCGTGGACGTTATCAAAATGGCAGAAAAAAACAATCAAGCACAGCGCTTGGTTAATCATATCATTGTTTACAGCAACGTCATTTATGGCTTACTTTATTCCGGCTAAAAGCTTGTATGGGGATATGTTTACTCTGCAATGGTCGGGCATCACTAGTTTTTGGGTATTTTTGTTTGCCTTTTGTACTTATGGAAATGCCGGTTTCTTAAGAGAAAAAATGTGCACCATTGCTTGTCCATACTCACGGTTTCAGGCTGTAATGTTTGATAAAGATACATTACTTGTCACTTACGATAGTGCGCGTGGGGAAAGTCGTGGTCCACGTAAACGTAAGGCCGATCCTAAAGCCTTAGATTTAGGTGATTGCGTAGATTGCAATTTATGTGTGGAAGTGTGCCCTGCAGGGATTGATATTCGTAACGGCTTACAATATGAATGTATTAACTGTGGTTTATGTATCGATGCATGCGATGACACAATGGATAAGTTTGGCTATCAAAAAGGCTTGATCAAGTACGCAAGCGAAAAGCAGATGGCTGGCGAGCAAACTAATCCATACCGGTTGAAACTGGTTGGTTATGGCGCACTCACGGTTTTATTAATGGTCAGTATGTTAGCGTGGTTAGTTCAACGCACGCCAATCGAAGTGTCAGTACTGCGTGATCGTAATGCATTATATCGAGTAAATTATGAGGGCTTAGTTGAAAACCCTTACACCTTGACAATAATTAATAAAACACAGCAGTTAGTGCATTACCGAGTAGCGATTACCGGTCTTGATGTGGCTAAGTTACAGAGTCCTCAACTTACAGCTGTCGAGCCTGGTCAAATGAAGCGCATCCCGGTCACTGTGGTTGCCGATGGCTATGATTTACCAAGTAAGCTCAATGAACTTGATTTTGTGATCACAGCCGAAGAAGATAGCAGCATTAATACATCAATAAGCAGTGTGTTTTATCGTAACTAATTTACACAGAGTGAAACTGAGCTGCTTTATCGTTCATTGTTTGGTTAATAAAGGTTTTAGCTTGCGCTAAACTTTTAAACAAGCTGTGACGAATATCCACGCTAAGGCCTGCATTGTGAATAATGCGTTGCATTTGATTGATTACGATAGCTGAATCAAAAATATAAGCGCTAGCAATACATCCATTACGAACCATGGCAGAGGCCAACACTGTAAGTTGTTGCTCTGCCTGAGGAGTTGCAGCCAACAAATTTTGAGAATCACTGATATATCCCCATGGTTTATTGGCAAGCTGACTAACCTGCTCAAATAAGCAATTGCTAAATGAGGTTACTAAACTTGCATTAAGATTCCCGCAAAAATTAGCAATGATTATATTTTGCTCGCGGTGTAAACTAACCTGTCCATGTTTATTGCTAAATTTCAACGTGCTTCCTTGTAAGAAAATTTAAGAGCGCGAATTTTATACAATTAAAACGCGGAGTCTAGGTATTTTTTAATTTTTTATAAATTTGCATTAATTAATCAGTGATTAATATATAACCAGATTAAAAATGTCAGAATAGGGCCTAAATATAATTACCAATAGACCCTAGTCATAATTATTTTGTAAGCAGGTGATCTAATGCACCTTTAATTGCAGCCACCTGTGCTGTAATACATAGCTCATCTGTTGCCGTCGGACTATCTGGGTACACTTCTGTTGTGGTGACATACTGTGCATCTGTAAAGCCCATGCATAAACCGAGTTCTCGTGCTGCATAATTGATCACACCATGTTGTTCTAATGGCACTCCAATGAGTTGATTGTTTTCATCACTGGGGGCAATTTGAGTCACATTAGCAACAGTGTCAATAATCGCTTTTTGGAATTGCGGTTCAGGTTTATTGCTATCAGCGACAAGATAAAAACCATCAGGAATATTCCAATTAGTGTTCACTTTGCCATCACGAGCCGCAAGTGCAGGGCGAAACTCACTGTTGTCAGTGTCAGTTGTTTCATGCAGATCAATATGCGCTAATAAAGGTATATTTTGTGCTTTAATATAATTTATTAGTGCTGCTGACTCTGGTGCTGGGCTTGATGAATAAAACGAACGGTTTGGATCTATGGCTGCTGGGTTCCAGCGATTAATGGTTTCATATCCCCACGGGCTAATACAAGGAGCAACCAGTAAGTTAAACTCTTTAGCGTATTTCATACCTAGCGTTTTCATAAAATGTAATGCGCCATGAACACCGCTTGTTTCATAGCCATGTAGGCCACCGGTGATCAATATGCTCGGTTTATTCGATGCCCACTGTTTTGATTTAATAATAAAAAGAGGGTAGCGAGTAGGATCAAAACTGAGCGCACCATATTGCTCAACCTCGAAATCATTATCCAGTTCGTTGATTAAAGTTACAACTTCAGATTGATAGCTACGTTTAATCGTTTGTAGGTTAAACCAGCACTGTTTATCTTTATCATTCCAAGGCGTGCCTTGAGTACCTATTGGATAGTTATTTTCGCTCATAGAACCTTCATTTATTACAATAAAGGTTTAGCTTATCGCTGTACTAACCTCACTGCAACTAGCTGCGACTAATACACAACTGTGAATTATATTTATAAGCTGTTTGAGGACTCATATAAATTGGCATTTTGGCGCTTATGGGCTTCAAATAAATAAGCCCTTAGATGTTCTTTCCCTTGATGAATATGAGTGATCTTGGCAGCCATGCCTCGCTTACTAAAGCGTACCGGTTTGATGTCGATAGTAATATTTTTTTTGTTTGGAAGGGTTAATTTTATCTGTTGCTCAATCGCTAAAGGAGCTTTTTGAGTCGTTGATTTTAGAAAAAGTCCAGTACTTGAGATTGATTCAACTTCAAAGTCTTGGCTCTGAATATTGAGGTTCCCGCCACGCCAACAGCGCTTTATTCCTTGTGTGTCGATGACCTCTGGTGCACTTAATACAGGGGTTACAACGCCTGTTTTATCAATTCTTATTTCAAGTGGAAACCATAATTGATAATCGCCAACTTCAGCCAGTAGTGTTAATTTTGTATTATTTAGTAATTCAGCAATATTGGCAGGGATAGAGCTTTGTAATGTCAGTGTATGATTGTCCCTCAATTTTGAAGGAACCGTCACTTGGAAAAGATCTGATATAAAATTTAGTTCTTCATTGGTCATATCCATTTAGCATCTAATCCCATGCGGGCGATAATGTAGTTAATACCGTATTTTAAGTCGAGAGTTTATTCATACAATAATGTATAACGGCAGTGTAATAACATACTTGAGTTATTTAAGAAAATAAGCATATTGTGCGCCACAAAGTCGTCTTTTTGGATTGTTAAAATATATAAGAGCTAGCACTTTTATACACTGTCAGATGATAAATCTACCCCTATTTATTCTTACATGATAGTTTTTTGTTTGTTTAATAAACAGTGGCTAAGTTTTATTGCTAAAATAACGTAAATTACTGGACCTGATAAAGTTATTAAGGGTATTTTTAAATTGCGATTTCACTTTTATATTGTTTACATTAATCAACTACTCTTTACGAATTTTCTCACGCCGAATATTTGCATCTGCTTACATTCCTTTAAATTATTCTGGTGTACTTCCAAGTGCATGTTTTTATGCACACGTAATTAATGGGCAATGTATATGGACTATATTTTCTATCAACAATCAATAATTAACTTCATTGCACAATATGCTGGTAATTCTAAATCACAATTAACAGCGATGGTTGATGACACGCGCAGTATTTTAAGAGTTGATGCGTATAGGCTTTTTGAAAATATTCTTTTAAATTATCAACAATTGGGAGTAATTGAATATAGTAAAGTAGATTGCCTACTTAAAAGTGTTGCCGTGAATTTGAAAACTTCAAGTGAGTCTGAGTATTTTCTCGTTTCACAGTTAGCAACCTGGTGGCAAGAATGGCATTTCGCGCTATCGATGCGCGTAAAAACGAGTCAAAATAATGCTGTTATCGTGCAAAATAGTGATTACTCAACGCAAGATAATAAACCACTAACCCGCCAGCATGATTTGAGTGAGTACGTTAATTTATTTACGCAAGTGCCAATACCGTTGTGTAATGTATGTATGCTCACCGAGAATATAATCCGTATAAACCAACGTTTTGTAGATGTGTTCGGTTACACTATTGAGGATATTCCAACACTTAATGATTGGTGGCTTAATGCTTACCCAGATCCACATTATCTGATGTGGGTGCGACAAACGTGGCAACAAGCTCTTAGCTTTGCGTTAGAAAATGATACTGATATTGAACCACAAGTTTATTGTGTTACTTGTAAAGATGGCTCCCATATAATGATGGAAATTTCGGGAAGATATTTTAGGCACGAATTTTTAGCTATATTTAAGGATGTAACACAGCATTTAGCTGCTGAAGATACACTTCGAGACATGGCATTTTTAGACTCATTAACACAAATTGCCAATCGACGTTGTTTTGATGAGAAGTTGGCCAATGAACTTGAATTAATGAATAAAAAAATAAAGCCGTTATCAATGATCTTAATCGATATTGATTATTTTAAGCAATACAACGATAACTACGGTCATATTAAAGGCGATGAATGCTTGTATCAAATTGCACAATGTATTGCAGTGGCCACGATGAATCACGAAAAGGACTTTGTTGCCCGTTTTGGCGGTGAGGAATTTGTGGTGTTACTGCCAGAGGCTGATCCGAAAAAGGCTTTACATAGTGCATTACAAATCCAGCAAGCAGTTAATCAATTAGCTATTAAGCATGAATATACAGATATTGGCTATATAACACTAAGCATGGGCATTAAAACTTTGCATAATCCCCAAACTGGCGATTATATCTATTTTGCTGATGCGGCAGATAAAGCTTTGTACCAAGCAAAAAGACAAGGGCGTAATTGTATCGTTGTTAGTGAAGATTGATACAAAAAATCAGCTGAGCGCTACTAGGCATATTTGAAATAGCTGCGCTCAAGCACAGCTATAGTTCATCTGCGATTATTTTAAAATGGCCATTATCAATTCCTTTTAACGTATAGTCACCAATACGATAGCGGATTAAACGTAAAGTAGGGTGGCCAATATGTGCTGTCATTCTTCTTACTTGGCGATTACGTCCTTCGGTAAGGGTAATACTGAGCCAACTGGTTGGAATGTTTTTTCGCTCTCTAACGGGAGGATTACGTGGCCATAAAGTTGGCTCATCTATGCGTTTAACAACGGCTGGTAATGTTAATCCGTCTTTGAGCTCGACGCCTTGGCACAGTTGTTTAATTGCTGCATCAGTTGGTTCACCTTCAACTTGTGCCCAGTAAGTTTTACTGGTTTTTTTGTTTGGCGCTGTTAAAGTGTTTTGTAATTTCCCACAATTAGTGAGCAATAGCAGGCCCTCACTGTCTCTATCTAATCGTCCTGCAGCATATACATCTTTAATGGTAATAAAGTCAGCTAAGGTTTGTCTGTTTGCTTCATCAGTAAACTGGCACAGCACATCAAATGGTTTATTAAATAAGACAATTTTTCGCTCACTGGCGGCAATGGCTGGTTTTATCTCGCGCTTTATTGAGTTATTCACTTTTTTGGTTGTAATTGCACCGCGATTATAGCTACGGCCGCTATTTCGGCGTTTTGCTGTATTATTTGGTTTAGCTATTGTCATTGCTAGATGCACCGTGCGGGTTTTGGTAAGCCAGCAATTTTAGTTGCTTGCTTAGCTGGGCCTTTAGGAAAAAGAGTATACAGATAAATACTATTGCCTTTATCTTCACCCAGTGCTTTTGCCATTGCTTTAACTAACATTCTTATTGCTGGGCTGGTGTTGTACTCCAAATAAAAATTACGCACAAAATGAATCACTTCCCAGTGTTGGGAGGTTAATTCAATGTTTTCTTGCTCGGCAATAACGCAGGCTAATTGTTCACTCCATAACGAGTGATCAAGTAAGTAACCTTGTTTATCCGTGTCGATAATTTGATTATTAAATTCAAGCATGTATTACCACGTAATAGAGTGAGATGTTGCTAATGTTAGTGCGACAAAGTCGTCATAACTAAGCGAGTGATCGGGCTGATTGATTGTGATATCTCGTACCTTGGCGTCATCAGCAAGTATTAATAAGTGCGTTGCAAGCTGTCTAAATTGGGCAATCGCAAAGCATGCGTCACTTAATAATAATACTTTGTCTGCTGACTGGATCAGGTTAACTAATTGATCCGTGTTGTAATAGCCAAGTGGCTTGGAAAATATGTGTAAAGTGCTCATAAGTTCACTATGTGTTGTTGCTGGGCTATAAGTTGAGTTTGCTGCTGATAATTAAGCGCTTTTACTTCTACTAACAAGTTATGTTTATCAAGGCCATACTCGAGCAGAGACTTTTCACATACATAAATGTTTTCAACATCGTAAATTTCTAGCGTTCTGATGGTCTTAAAGTAGTTCTTTAAACCTATATGCTCAGGTTGTTGATGTTTTTTTAGGGCTAGTACCGCAGGGCCGCTAAATAACCAACTAATATTTTGCTCAACAGCAGCGAATATTAATGTCATATCTAATGCATCACGAATATGTAAATCATCGAAAGGACTATGGTGGCTTAAAACTAATACATTGATCATTTAAATTGCACCCATTTATCCGCATCACTGGCAAGCATTGCAAACTCAGCTAACCCTGCGACTGCAAAAACACCGGTATTATTTATATCAAGGCCACGCTTTTCGGCAGCAGTAACACACAACATAAGATGAATCCCTTGCTCATGTAATTGTTGCCATAAAGCATTAATCGCTAATTCATCAGCTGCCAAATCTAGTTGCTCGCTGGCATGAAAAACGCCGTTTTGATACAAAAAAATGGCATCAATGTTATGCCCTTGTGTTAAACATGCTTGTGCAAATTTAACCAAACGTTGCGTGGTATCATGATCCGATGGTGCGCTGTGCAGAGAAAGTACAAATCGTGCCAAAACTATTCCAATAAAAAAGCCCCTAAAGAGGGGCTATTTTAACAGAACTATTTAATTAGTCATTATTTGCGCCAAGCAGTGCAAGCAATGAAGTAAACAAGTTATATACACTTAAATATAAAGAGACTGTAGCGCGAATATAGTTTGTTTCGCCACCGTTGATGATGCGGCTTGTATCAAACAAGATTAAGCCAGACATGATCAATACAACCGCTGCATTTAATACCATAAACATTAGCGAGCTGCCGATGAAGATATTAACAATGCTGGCCACAATCACAACAATAAGGCCTACCGTTAAAAAACCGCCCATAAAAGAGAAGTCTTTTTTAGTATTTAGTGCATACGCAGACAAACCAAAGAAAATCAGTGCAGTTGAACCTAACGCTTGCATGATAAGCATTGGGCCATTTGGCATCGCTGCATAATGGTTAAGTAACGGACCAAGTCCCGCACCCATTAAACCCGTAAAAGCGAATACCCATGCAACGCCTGACGCGCTTTCGGCTTTTTTATTTACAACAAATAAAAGGCCAAATGAAATAAGAGTAAAAACTAACCCCATAAAATAAGGTAGTTGTAATGCCATTGAGATACCAGCCGTCACAGCACTAAATGCTAATGTCATGGCCAATAAGAAATAGGTGTTTTTAAGTACCTTGTTTGTTTCAATGGTCGACATAACCGGTCTAGCGGTATTGTACGAATGATTAAATGCCATTTTAGAGCTCCTTTAGAAACCTATTGTAAGTTCCGATAATTAAACTGAAGTTAGATTACCAAGACTTCTATATTTGGGCAAACCTTTGTAGTTCAATAGACCGATAATTAAAAAGAAAAGTTCAATTTAGTGTGATTTTTACCCAGTGGTGAGTTAAGAATAAACAAATCAATGATTTTTTAAGCACTTGAACACTTTTTTGAAAAAAAAGCTTCACAAAGAGCACTGCCTTCTCTATTATGCAGGCCGTGCGGAGAGATGGCAGAGTGGTCGAATGCACCGGTCTTGAAAACCGGCAGGGGTTTATAGCCCCTCTAGGGTTCAAATCCCTATCTCTCCACCACCTAATTAAAATAATTGCGAGTACACTCTTATTCGTGATTTATAAATGTTTCGGAGAGATGGCAGAGTGGTCGAATGCACCGGTCTTGAAAACCGGCAGGGGTTTATAGCCCCTCTAGGGTTCAAATCCCTATCTCTCCACCATATAAAATAGCCCGCTAAATTAGCGGGCTTTTTTGTGCCTAAGTTTTATGTAGTTATTTAATTACGACCATAGTCTCTATTTCGATGTTGTAAAACATCATGCATTCTTAGTATTTATTCAGGTATGATTTTAAGGACGCATTATGAAACATCGGCTTGCAAAAAGTGTTGGGTTATCATTACTTTCACCTGTGATCATTGGCAGTGTGTTAGGAGTTTATTATGCATTAACGCTCAATACCGATCCGCTGACTACCTTTTTCCAGTTACTTATGAGTGCGATAGCTAACGCGCATATTGTCGGTTTAACCATGGCTGCTTTTGTAGTACCCGGATATTTATTGATGTACAAGTACGCGAAAGTTAATTATTCGGGAGTACTGACATTAGGTTTACTCGGTGGTGCAATTTTTAGTTACTTACTCAGTGCAACAGGTGGTATGGTCTTTTTAATTAATACCGCGATGTCAGCTTTAGCGGCGGGACTGTTTTTATATGGATTAAGGTTAGGTGCGATAAAACAACAGCCTCCTCAATAGCAGAATTATTAACCAAGCTTGCTGAAAATTAGGGCAAATTGCTTTTTTTTGCCCTGAAAAGGTTTCAATTATTGGCGACAAAGAGTACCTTTAGCTACTGTATGTTTGATAAGAAGTAGTTTGGTATGCAAAAGCAAGAATTTTACCAGTCATTAGTTAAACAAACTGAATCGCTAATTACTGGTGAACCTAACATTATTGCCAATATGGCGAATATTAGCGCGCTGTTATTTACGTCACTCGATGATGTAAATTGGGCTGGTTTTTATTTGATGGATTCACCAACTGAATTAGTACTTGGTCCGTTTCAAGGTAATCCTGCATGTATCCGAATTCCTGTCGGAAAGGGGGTCTGTGGAACTGCCGCTGCAACTGCGCAAACTCAACTTGTTGAAGATGTACATGCATTTGCAGGCCACATTGCCTGTGATGCGGCGTCAAACTCTGAAATAGTAATACCTATCCACAAAAATGGTGAGGTATTTGCTGTATTAGATATCGACAGCCCAAGTATTGCTAGGTTTGATGCTGATGATAAGCAAGGTTTAGAAGCACTGATCGCGTGCTTTGAGGCAACTATTGCATGAAAGACTTAGTAAATGTACAGGATTATCTGTTTGCCATCACTGATGTAGGTGATTGGGAAGGGGATGAAGAGCATGTAGCGGAAACGCTCAACGATTTAATCCACATTGCATGGGATCGTCTTCCTGATGATACTGAATGTGAATTAATTGATGAAATTATAAATGGTATTTGGGAACACCTTCGAGGTGATATGGCTGTAATTGAAGCCGACTTTGAAGAGCTGGTCGACTGGGTAACACACTACGTCGATTCGTCCCTTGATGAAAAGATGTGAAAAATAGGTTCTAAAATGGAAACCACAAACAAGCTAAAAGATATTAATGAAGTGTTGGAATTTTTATATCAAGAATTTCCGCAATGTTTTAAACAAAAAGACGGCATCAAGCCGCTGAAAGTAGGTATCTTTAAAGATATCGCTGAGCGAATTGAAGGTTCTGAAAAAGTTAGTAAGACGCAAGTACGTCAAGCACTGAGAAAATATACGTCTAACTGGCGTTATTTAGAAGCCGTGACTAAGTCTGAATTTCGTATTGATCTTGATGGAAATCAAGATGCTAAAGTGGAACAAGAGCACATTGATCATGCTCAAAAAGCACTTGAAGAAAGTCGTGCGAAAATGGCTAAACGTAAAAAGTCACAACGTCCACGTAATGATTCAGACACAAAATCTTACAAAAAGAAACCAGGCCAATTCGCTAAACCAGGCGATAAAAACGCTAAAGTTAATGCCACACCAGCAAAAGCTGCGCCGGTTAAACGTTCAGGTAAAATTGAACCTTTACCAGCAAGTGAGGTCAAGGTTAATAACAAAGTTAAAGTTAAACTTGGCCAAGCCCTTGTTAATGCAGTAATCACTGAAGTGAACAAAGAAGACGTTCATGTAGAGTTGGTAACTGGCATGCAAGTTAAAACTAAAGCAGACAGCCTGTACATTATTTAAGCTGTATATAAATTAAGGAGTTGTGTATGAGTCAGAAGTTTAAGCTCATTCCGTTAGTTGCCGCCCTGTATTCAGGTTTATTATTTGCATCAGATATTGCTGATGTTAATGATGTAGTTACAGCAAAAGACTTGCCAGTACTTACGCAAGAGAGTCAGCATAGTACGGCTAGCAAACGGGTGACAAACTTATTTACTCGTGCACATTATAAACCAATTCGTTTTGATGACGCACTTTCAAGTAAAGTGTTTGACCGTTATATCGAATCCCTTGATTTTAATAAAAGCGTCTTTTTGGCTGCGGATATTGCCTCATTTGAGCAATACCGCAACCAATTTGATAATGCATTAACGACCGGTAAACTTGATTTTACCTTTGATATTTTCAACCTAAGCATGCAGCGTCGGTTTGAGCGTTATGAGTATTCTTTAAAGTTACTTGAAACACCAATGACCTTTGATAAGGCTGATGAATATTACTTTGATCGTGAAGATGCTGATTGGGCAAAAACGCAAGCTGAGTTAGATGAGCTTTGGCGTGAACGTGTAAAATATGATGCACTACGATTAAAAATGACCGGCAAAGATTGGCCTGGTATAAAAGAATTATTAACTAAGCGTTATCACAATGCACAAAAACGTTTAGTGCAAACCAATAGTGAAGATGTATTTCAGATCGTAATGAACTCTTTTGCGCGAAGTATTGAAGCACATACCTCCTATTTATCGCCACGCAGAGCTGAACAGTTCAAAATGGACATGGATCTTGAACTAGAAGGTATTGGTGCAGTACTTAGCTACGACGAAGACTACACGGTTATTCGCAGCTTAGTTCCAGGCGGACCTGCTGATAAATCGGAGCAAATTAAAGCTGACGACCGTATTATCGGCGTTGCTCAAGACAAAGAAGAATTTGTTGATGTCATTGGCTGGCGTTTAGATGACGTAGTTGATTTAATCAAAGGACCAAAAGGCACTAAGGTGCGGTTACAATACTTAAAAGGTGCTGATGATCATGGCGCGCCTAAAGTAGTTGAAATTATTCGCGATAAAATTCGCCTCGAAGATAGAGCGGCAAAATCAGAAGTATTCAAAGCAAAATATTCTGATTTAACCAGCAAAATAGGTGTTATTGAGATCCCTGGTTTCTATAACAACTTGTCTAAAGACGTTAAAGTAGAATTGGCGAAATTAAAAGAAGCCAAAGTAGATGGCATTATAATTGACCTACGCCAAAATGGTGGTGGTTCATTATATGAAGCAACACAACTATCTGGTTTGTTTTTTGACCAAGGTCCAGTGGTACAAATTCATACTCTAAATAATCGCATTGAAGAGCAAAAAGACCGCGATGGTGTTACGTTTTACGACGGCCCCCTAACAGTACTTGTTGATCGGTACAGCGCATCTGCCTCTGAGATTTTTGCTGCAGCGATGCAAGACTATGGTCGAGCAGTAATAATTGGTGAGCAAACGTTTGGTAAAGGCACTGTGCAACAGCATAAGGGCTTAGGCCGTGCTTACGATTTATACGATAATCCACTTGGCAGTGTGCAATATACGATTGCAAAGTTCTATCGTATCAATGGTGGTAGCACACAGCATAAAGGTGTGATCCCAGATATTTCATTCCCATCAGCAATTGATCCAGCGGAATGGGGCGAAAGCCAAGAGGATAATGCATTACCGTGGGACAGTATCGTACGCGCCAAATATAACTCGGTTGATGACTTACACCCAGCCATTGCTTACTTAAGCAAAGCGCATGCTGAACGCATTAAATCAGAACCAGAGTTTAACTATGTTTTTCAAGATATTACGCGTTATAAAGAAGAGAAAGACCGGAAAACTATTTCTCTTGTAGAAGCGCAGCGTATTAAAGAAAAAGACGATGGTGAAGCGCGTGCATTAGCTCGTACCAATGAAAGGCTTACTCGTTTAGGTGAAAAACCAATCGAGAGCTTGGATGATGCGCCTGATGTCTTAGACGACTTAGATCCATTCTTAGAAGAAGCTGCATTAATTACCCAAGATTATATCAAGTTTGGTCGTGTAGCTAAGAAATAACTTGTTTTACAGGTTAATAAAAAAGGCGCTTTGGCGCCTTTTTTGCTGCCTAAAACTCTTGATATTGCTATAATTACTGATTAAACGCTGACAAAAGTAAGTAACTTAGTTAGGCTAAGCGTCGCGTCTGTGCTAAAAAATAATAATTAAACGCGCATAAAAATGCGCGTAGGAGTCTTAATTTTGAATTCACAAAAAGAAAAACCCATCCTACAGGCCAGCTTTTTCGATGCCTTGATCCCAATTTCTGTACTGATTTGTTTATTAGGTGCTGCGGTCTATTTATTTGGCGATAGTTCGTCATCAGGGCCGAATCAAATTGCGCTACTGTTTGCTACATTTACAGCTGCACTTATTGGCCTTAAAAATGGCTATACTTGGAAAAAACTTGAACAAGCGATGATAGAGGGGATCACTCTATCTTTGGGCGCTATATTAATTTTGTTAATGGTTGGCGCGCTGATCGGCACTTGGCTGCTGTCAGGCACTGTACCGACGCTTATTTATTATGGTTTACAGGTAATTAATCCTAGTTGGTTTTACGCAGCAAGCTGTTTAATTTGTGGCATTGTAGCAATGAGTATTGGTAGCTCTTGGACCACGGCGGCGACAATAGGTGTAGCGCTACTCGGTGTTGCTACTGGCCTTGGATTAGAGCAGACAGTGACGGCCGGTGCCGTAATATCTGGGGCTTACTTTGGCGATAAACTCAGTCCACTGTCTGAAACAACAAATTTAGCTCCTGCGGTTGTGGGAGCTGATTTATTCGAGCATATTCATCATATGCTATGGACGACTGTACCAAGTTTTGTGATTGCACTAATCATCTTTATTTTTATGGGCTTTAATGCCACAGCGTCAAGTGAGGCTGGGCGTATTGATGAAATAACCGCTATTCTACAACAAAACTTTAATATAGGTTTAGAGATGCTGGTGCCACTGATTGTTTTACTGGTGTTAGCAATTAAAAAAATGCCTGCATTTCCGGCAATTTCAATCGGTGCGGTACTTGGTGCAGTATGGGCAATGATTTTTCAATCAGACCTAATTGCAACACAAATTGATGGCTCTCAGGGGCAAATTGTCGGTTATTTTAAATTGGTTTGGAGTACATTTTTTGATGGCTTTAGTATCCTGACAGGCGATGAAAAAATGGATTCATTACTCAGTGGTGGTGGGATGTCTGGCATGTTAACCACAACGTGGCTGATCATGACGGCATTGATGTTTGGCGCCATTATGGAAAAAACAGGTTTATTAGATATTTTTGTAAAAAGTATTCTTAAAATTGCCAAAAGCACTGGCTCTTTAATTACTGCTACTATTGCGACCTGTATTGGTACCAATGTAATTGCTGCAGATCAGTATATCGCTATTGTGGTCCCTGGTCGGATGTTTAAAGAAGAATATGCAAAGCGTGGTTTGAAACCTGTTAATTTATCAAGAACATTAGAAGATGGCGGGACGATAACCAGTCCTCTGATCCCCTGGAATACCTGTGGTGCATATATGCAAAGTGTATTACTGATCAACCCATTTGATTATGCGCTATATGCATTTTTTAATCTTATTAATCCATTACTAGCTGTTATTTATGCTTACCTAGGCATTAAAATTTTACGTATTAAGCCAAAACAATAGCCATAAATTATATGCTCCTCTGTTAAGAGGAGCCACTTTGGAGTTTCACATGACTGCATTAAAAAAACCTCAAGCACAGTATCTTAAAGATTACCAAGCTCCACCATTTTTAATTGATCACATTGATTTGACCTTCGATTTATTGCCTTTAAACACCCGTGTTACGAGTGTAATGACGATCACGAAAAAAATAGCTGGTGTGGCAGATTTAGTGCTTGATGGCATTGATTTGACGCTGATCTCAATTACTGTAGATAACAACGCATATACAGATTATGACCTACGTGATGAGCAGCTTGTGATCCATAATTTACCAGCGCAATGTCAGCTTACAATCGTTAATGAAATAGCGCCAAAAACTAACACATCTTTAGAAGGTTTATATCTATCTGGCGGTGCGTATTGTACACAATGTGAAGCGCAAGGTTTTAGAAAAATAACCTATTATCTTGACCGCCCAGACGTACTTGCAAGCTTTGACGTGACGATTATTGCTGACGAGCAGTTTACTCATTTATTATCAAATGGTAATAAATTAGCGGAAGGTAAATTAGACAATGGCCGTCACTTTGCAAAATGGCAAGACCCATTCAAAAAGCCAAGTTACTTGTTCGCACTTGTTGCAGGGGACTTTGATGTACTTGAAGATACCTTTGTTACGCAAAGTGGTCGTACAATAGATTTAGCCTTGTTTGTTGATAAAGGGAATTTACCGAAAACCCCTCATGCGATGGCATCACTTAAAAAATCAATGCGGTGGGATGAGCAGCGTTTTAATCTTGAGTATGATTTAGATATTTACATGATCGTTGCTGTGGATTTTTTCAATATGGGCGCGATGGAAAATAAAGGTCTTAATATTTTCAACTCTAAATGTGTGTTGGCGAATCAAGAAACCGCCACTGATAAAGATTATCACACCATAGAGTCAATCGTTGGCCATGAGTATTTTCATAATTGGACAGGAAACCGAGTGACTTGTCGTGATTGGTTTCAACTGTCGTTAAAAGAAGGCTTAACAGTTTTTCGTGATCAAGAGTTTAGCAGTGATTTAGGCTCGCGGGCACTGAATCGTATTGATGCGGTTAAAGTAATGCGTACTCATCAATTCAGTGAAGATGCCGGTCCTATGGCACATCCGATCCGTCCTGAACAAGTGATTGAGATGAATAACTTCTATACAGTAACTGTGTATGACAAAGGCGCTGAAGTTATTCGCATGATGCACACGTTATTGGGAGAAGAAAAGTTCCAGCAGGGCATGGCACTTTATTTTCAGCGTCATGATGGGCAAGCCGTCACCTGTGATGATTTTGTTGCGGCTATGAGTGATGCCTCAGGTATCGATTTAACTCAGTTTAAACGTTGGTATAGCCAAGCTGGCACACCACGGCTAATCGTAAAACAAGAGTTTGATAAGCTCAATGGTACTTTTTCACTGCATATAGAGCAGCTGGCACCGCTTAATCAGCCAGAAAATGCGCCATTACATATCCCATTTGCTATCGAGCTACTTGATCAACAGGGCGAGTCTGTCCCTTTACAGTTTGAAGGACAGCCACTTGATCATGTCTTAGATGTCACAACAGCGCAGCAAACGTTTAGCTTTGATGGTTTAACCGCGAAGCCTGTAGCGGTGCTACTAGAGGATTTCTCTGCGCCGTGTATTGTTGAGCAACAAAATACAGCCACTGAATTATTACACATTATGCGCTTTGCGCGCAGTGACTTTTCGCGTTGGGATGCTCAACAACAATTATTCATTGGGGCAGTTAAAGGGGCCATTACAACACCTGAAAATAATCAATTGGATCCAGCAATTATTTCTGCATTACGTAGTTTATTAGTTGAGCAGGAGGGAGATTTAGCTTTAATTGCGGAATTATTAAAGCTGCCTAGTTTTGATACCCTCGCAGCTGAGTTTAATGTGATCCCTGTGGATCAATTGGTTGCAGTGACAAATCAGTTTGAGTTACAAATTGCTCAGCAATTGCGTAGTGAGCTCTTAGACTGTTATCAAAGTTTAATTGATGACGGCTCTGTAAGTGCAACAGCTGTCGCTATACGTGCATTAAAAGGTATGTGCTTACATTATTTGGCAAAAATTAATGAGCTTGATATTAATCAACTCCTTGTTAGTACTGCTAATTCACACAATATGACCAATGTACTCGCCGCGCTCAGTGCGGTGGTAAAAGCTGACAATCCCTTAGCAAAAGAGTTGTTAAACCAATTTGACTGTCAGTGGCGCCATGATGTGTTAGTGATGGATAAGTGGTTTGCATTGCAAGCAATGCAAGGTGGCGATGACGCCATTATTAATATCAAAAAGTTATATGATCACCCTTGTTTTGATTTTTCAAACCCAAACCGCGTCAGGGCGTTAGTGGGCAGTTTTAGCCATTTTAATACCGCACAGTTTCACCGTGAAGACGGCACAGGTTATCAATTGCTAGGTGACTTATTAGTTAAGCTTAATGCAATCAACCCTCAAAATGCATCACGTATGTTAACGCCATTTATGTCATGGCGTAGATACGATGAAGTACGTTCGGTTGCTATCAAAGCTCAGCTGCAACGTCTTGCTTTGCTTGATAATTTAAGTGACGACTTGTATGAAAAAGTTGATAAAGCACTACAATAAATTATGGTCGAATATTATTTTTTACTGAACTTAACTTACAAACAGTGCATGGATTACTATGAAGGTAAGTATACATCAGTTCAAGTAATTGAAGATGGTGGCAAAAAAGTACGTTTTGCGGCCAGCCATTTGCGTCCTTTTATTTCTTCTTTAGGAGTAAGAGGGCGCTTTCGACTTTTGCTTACCCCAGAGCATAAATTTTTACGTTTGGAACGTGTTGCCTAAAACAATATTTTAAAATAATCACTTATAATATTATTTTTTTGTTAATTCGATTTGTCCTATTGTTAATTTACGTGTATAAATTATCTGGTAGGACGTCTTACCATTAGGTGAACGTCAACTAAACAGAAAAATTATGACCGATTGAACGCGTTCTATTTGTAATTTCTTTATTTCGCTTCTATCGTTACGACTATACTAAAAACAATAACTTGATCACAAAATTACCCGCGACAGGGGGACACACAATGATAAGAAGATCGCTTTTTGTTAAAAATAAACTAGTACTAGGCATCGCAGCCGCTACTTTAGGGTTATCAGCAGCACCAACACAGGCTGCAACATTTGAGGCCGGAGGGTTTGATATAACCTTCGACTCGACTTTCTCTTATGGGCAAAGTATTCGTGTTGAAGACCGAAACTTTAACTTAATAGGGAAAAGTAATAACCCGTCTTTTGATTGGACAGGCTACAACTCCGTTTTAAATCCTATTTATTCAGCGCAAGATGTCTGGGCCCAACCTGGCTCTTACTCTAATAACGGTGACGCTGGGGATTTGAACTTTGATAGTGGTGAGTCTTTTTCAAAGCTGTTGAAAGGGACACACGATTTATCGATCAACAAAGATAACTACGGCCTTTTCACCCGTTTTATGTATTTTTATGATTTTGAATTGATGGATGGCGATCGCGCCTATGTTAATCCAACTTCAGGCCAAGGAGTTGATCCTTGTGATGATAAAGACACTAAAAAACAAAGCTGCGCAGATATTCGTCTATTAGATGCTTACGTATGGGCCAACTTTGATTTGAATGAGGGTAATAATCCACTTTCTATTCGCCTTGGCCAACAAGTTATAAACTGGGGTGAAAGCACATTAATTTCTCACGGTATTAACGTAAATCCGGTCGATATTGACCGATTAAAAGCGCCTGGTGCCGAGTTAAAAGAAGCCTTTATTCCAGTTGGTATGTTATGGGCATCTTTAGGGATCACTGAAAATGTGACTTTGGAAGGCTTTTACCAGTACCAATGGCATGAAACACGCTTACCTGCAGCTGGTACGTATTTTTCAACCAATGACTTTGCCGCAGAAAATGGTTATCAGCAAAATGTACAGCTTGGTTTTACCTCTAACCCTGATATAGATTTAGCGTTTTTAACTGATAGCTTAAATAACTTGATGACCACCTTTGGTCAAGCTGCTGCCGCTAAAGGGATCGATCCTGCAAGCCCTGAAGGTAAAGCGTTATTAGCACAAACTTATCTAGCGTACCCTACTAAAGTCGCGCTTAAAGGCAAAGGAGGGGATGGTAAAACTGAGCCTGATGATGGTGGCCAATATGGTTTACGTTTAGGTATGTTTTTACCAGAGTTTAATGACACTGAGGTTGCACTTTATCATGTAAACTACCATAGTCGTCGCCCGCTTATCTCTGGTCGCGTATCTAACTTTACACAAGCCTCAATGGCTCAAGATTTAGCCATGTTAGCAACGACTAAAATCACTTCTGACAATGTCTCTGATTTAAAAGCATTTGCTAAAGCAACCAATGAGTATCCAGAAGATATTAAACTGTATGGGTTAAGCTTTAATACATCAATTGGTGAAACAGCGTTTGCTGGTGAGTTCACCTTCCGTGAAGACGAACCATTACAAATCGATGACGTAGAATTGCTTTATGCTGCTATGCCTGAGCAGTTAGCGGTAGCGGGGCTTCGTCCTGAGTTTGCAGGTATTTCACAAATGAGTCCGGGGGATGCGATTAGCGTTGTAGGACCTGGCGAATTAGCAAAAGGTTATATTGAGCGTAATACTAGCCAATTGCAGTTTACAGCAACACATTTATTTGGCCCATCACTTTGGGCTGATAGCTGGGCTGTTGTGGGTGAAATTGGTGGTGTGCACATTAATAACATGCCTGAATATGATGAAATGCGTTTAAATGTATCAGGCACTGGTCGAAGCGGTATTATGACTGGACCAGGTACCGATGATTACTCAACACTTCATATGGCTTTATCAAATGGGCCAGAGCAAAAAGAGTTTGCATCAGCATCATCGTGGGGATATCGCTTAATTGCCAAAGGCGATTACTATAACTTCTTCAAAGGAGTTAACTTCTCACCTCGTATTGTATTTTCGCACGATGTAAATGGTAACACACCCGATCCGATGTTCTTATTTATAGAAGATCGTAAGTCACTTGGTGTTACAGCGAACTTTAATTATCAAAATGCATGGTCATTTGACTTTAGCTACAACTCTTTCTGGGGTGGCGGTGATATAAATACTTTCTCAGACCGTGATTTTGTTTCTTTCAATATTAAATATTCAATTTAGGGGTATCATGATGATAAAAAAACCTACCCTCATTGCACTAACGCTATGTAGTTTGTTTTCTACAACAGCGGTCGTTGCCAAAATGACCAGTGAAGAAGTAGCACGTTTAGGTGCAGATCTAACTCCTTTAGGTGCAGAAAAAGCAGGTAATGCTGATGGTTCGATTCCTGCGTGGACAGGTGGTATTACTAAAGCACCGGCAGGTTATACGCCGGGAATGCATCATCCAGATCCGTACGCTGACGACAAAGTACTTTTCACCATTGATAAATCGAATGTTGATAAATACAAAGCAAATTTAAGTCCTGGTCAAGTAGCTCTTTTTGAAGCGTATCCAGATACGTTTAAAATGAATATCTATACTACTCATCGCAGTGCTTCAAACCCACAGTTTGTCTATGATGCGACAAAAAAATACGCACCAACTGCAGAGTTGATAGAAGAAGGTAATGGGATAAAAAATACCGCAATTGGTATTCCTTTTCCTATTCCAAAAACTGGCTTAGAGGCAATTTGGAACCATTTATTACGCTACCGTGGTCTGTCAATTGAGCGTTTTGGCGGTCAAGCAGCTCCTATAGCCTCAGGTTCATATAATTTAGTTGGCTTTGATGAGCAACTGTTAGTTAAGTACTCAGATCCAAAAGCAACACCAGCAGAGTTACAAGAATCTAATATTTTGTTTAAATTTAAACAAAAAGTCACCGAGCCTGCGCGTTTAGCTGGCACGGCGCTATTAGTTCATGAAACCATGGACCAAATTTTAACTCCGCGACAAGCGTGGACTTACAATTCTGGCCAGCGTCGGGTACGCCGCGCCCCTAATGTTGCTTATGATGCACCAGGAACAGCAGCTGATAGCTTGCGTACAACCGATGATTTCGATATGTTTAACGGTTCGCCAAACCGCTACACATGGACGCTCAAAGGTAAGCAAGAGCTTTATGTACCATACAATAGTTATAAGCTACACAGTGATAAGCTACAGTATGACGATATTCTGATGGCCGGTCACATCAACCCGGAACATGTACGTTATGAAAAACACCGTGTTTGGGTTGTAGAAGCAGATCTGAAAGGCGACACTCGTCATATTTATAAGAAGCGCGTATTTTATATTGATGAAGATAGCTGGCAAGTTCAAGTGACGGATATCTATGATAACCGTGACCAAATGTACCGTGTAGCGATGGCTCATACAATTAACTATTACGATGCGCTCACTAACTGGAGTACATTAGACGTTTACTACGATTTGAATTCACGCCGTTACCTAGCGATTGGTTTAGATAACCAAGAGAAAATGTATGATTTCTCACAATCGTTTAATGATAATGAATTTACCTCAAGTGCACTGCGCCGCGAAGGTCGTTAATACACTCTAAGCACCTGGAATTATCTAGGTGCTTTTTTATTATTTCAAATCGCGTTTGTCACTCTGACACGCACTGGGTCATGACACTAACCGAGTCCCCCGACTGCACGTTATATACCGACAAACACATTCTTTTCAAGGCGATTTTAATTTATGAAGTACATGCTTTATGCAGGTCTTGCCGCTGTGGCGAGCCTTTCAACTCTTTCTATTGCAGCTGAACCACTTGCTGCAATTGTCGCAACTAAAGCAGATAAAACCCTGTTGACTGATATTGAATACACAGGAAAGCAACTGGTCGCTGTCGGAAAACATGGCACTATTATTACCAGCAGTAATGCAAAAAATTGGCAACAAGCGAGCGTTCCAACGCAAGTGTTATTAACGGCGGTTGCCTTCAGTGGCAGTGAACTCGGTTGGGCTTGCGGGCATGATGCGACTATTGTTCATACCAATGATGGTGGTGCAAACTGGCAGTTGCAACAAGTGAATACGCAATTAGATAAACCTTGCTTAGATATTTTATTTACCAGTGAACTTCACGGCTTTGCTGTGGGTGCCTATGGTATGTTTTATGAAACCAGTGATGGTGGCAAACATTGGCAAAAGCGTTTTCTGGATTCTTTATTATTTGCAGATGATAGAGATTACTTAAATGATTTAAAAGAATCCGATCCTCAAGGCTATGAAGCCGAAACTGCATCAATATTGCCGCACTTTAATCGTATTGTCACAACAAAAGATAAACTTATGTTAGTGGGCGAAATGGGTTTGTTAGCGCACAGTACAGACAACGGAAAAACATGGCAACGCGATGAAGAAATCTACCGGGGTTCTTTTTTTGCTTATGCCAGCGATGAACAAGGGCAAGAAATAGTCGCGGGTTTAAGAGGCAATATTTTTAGCCGTCAGGTAGGTGAGCAATGGCAACCAATAAGTAATAATAAAACCGCCACAATCAATAGTATTATCGCTAGCGGTGATAATCAATGGTTGTTACTTGCCAGCAGCGGTGTGATTTTCCACTATAAAAATAATCAACTTACTATTGAGCAGTTAGCGGATGGTAAAGCAATTCTTGATGCCGTTATTTTTGAAAATCAATTGGTTATGGCATCAGAAAATGGCATTAAAGTGAAGGGGATGGCTCCATAATGCACACAATCGTCAATTTTTTAGAGAAAGCAGTTTTTCGTCATCGATTAATGATGGTGATAAGTTTTATTTTAATAACATGTTTTTTAGGTTTTAAAGCCACACAAATCCAACTTGATGCTTCATTTAATAAAAATATTCCACTTAATCATGATTATATGAAAGTGTATTTAAAGCATGAAAAGCAATTTGGTGGCGCAAATAGTATTTTGATCTCAGTGTGTGATGATAGCGGTGATATTTTTAATCCTGAGTTTTTCACCCAATTAAAAGCCGTTCATGATCAGTTATATTTTATTCCTGGGGTGAATCGTCCGTTAGTGAATTCAATTTTTTCACCCAGTGCACGTTTTGTCGAAGTTGTTGAAGACGGCTTTGCGGGTGGGCCAATTATTCCCGCCAATTTTACTGCTGATCAACGAGGTTTAGCGGTTGTTAAAGAGAATATCGAAAAAGCGAAAGTCGTAGGTAGGATGATTGCCTCTGACTATTCATGTGCGATGGTGACAGCGCAGTTGATGGAAACTGATCCGCAAACACAAGAAAAATTGGATACGTTAGCGTTTGCACAAAAGCTAGAAAGCGAAATTCGAGAGCCATTGAGCACTGATAAAGTAAGTATCCACATTATTGGTTTTGCCAAAATGGCCGGTGATATTGCCGAAGGTGCGAAAGGGGTTGTGTTATTTTTTGCTATTGCTATCGCGTTTACTTTCATCATGGTGTGGTTATTTTGCGGCAGCATCAAGCTCACTATTTTACCTATAGCCTGTTCAATTATTGCCGTGGTTTGGCAGTTGGGGATATTGTCGAGCCTAGGCTTTGGTCTAGATCCAATGTCGATTCTAGTACCATTCTTAGTGTTCGCAATCGGCGTAAGTCATGGCGTACAGATGATCAATGCAATAGGTAAAAAAGTCGCCGAAGGAAGCAGTAATACGCGTCTTTGCTGTCAGGCTAGTTTTAGATCGCTGCTAATACCCGGTGGTATTGCATTGCTGTCAGACACGGTCGGCTTTTTGACGTTACTAACCATAGATATAGGTATAATTCGTGAACTGGCTATCACAGCAAGTTTAGGTGTGGCTGTTATTATTTTTACTAATTTGATTTTATTGCCAGTATGGGCATCGTATATGCGCTTTGAAAACACAGTTCATATTCAATCAGGCAACAGCGAAAAACCAAACTTACTTGATTCAATTCGTGATCTGTTAGTCAAAGCCACTGATCCAAAATGCGCGAAAATCATTATTGGCTGCACCTTAGTATTGTTTGCTGTAGGTTATTGGCAAGCAGGGAAAATGCATATCGGCGATTTACATGCAGGTGCACCGTCATTGCATCAAGATGCCCGTTATAACCAAGATACCTTTTTAATATCGGACAAATATACGATTTCATCCGATATTCTAAAAGTGATTGTCGAAGCTTACCCTGCAGCATGTACAGAGCACGACGTAATGGATCGCATTAGTCGTTTTCAATATAAAGTTGAAAACTTAGCAGGTGTTCAATCAGCAGTATCCCTAAGCTCAGTAGCGCAGTCGGTTAATGCCGGGTATAACGAAGGTAATTTAAAATGGCAAAGTTTGCCTCGTAATACGGCAAGTTTGGTGCAATCTACCTCACGAGTCGAAACCAGTACCGGTTTACTCAATGGTGATTGTTCAGTTATGCCTGTGATCATCTTTTTAGATGATCATAAAGCGCAGACCATTGAACATATCATTGCCAGTGTTAAGCAATTTGCCATTGAAGAACAAACCGATATGCTGCAGTTTAAGTTGGCCTCAGGGCCTGTCGGCGTCATGGCTGCGACGAATGAATCAGTTGCTGCTGCACAATTACCTATGATGTTATACGTTTATGGTGCAGTTATTATTTTATGCTTGATTAGCTTTAAGAGTGTAAAAGCGACCATAGCGGTAGTGTTACCCTTGTATATTGTATCGACTCTTGCGCAAGCTTTAATGGTACAACTTGAAATCGGTCTGACGGTTTCAACGTTGCCAGTGATTGCACTAGGTGTAGGTATTGGGGTGGATTATGGGATTTATATTTTGTCATCGATGATGGGGCAATTAAAGCAAGGTGTTGCCTTACCAGTGGCGTATCGTAATGCACTCGTTGAGCGTGGTAGTGCGGTGTTATTTACCGGTATCACGTTAGCTATTGGTGTGAGTACCTGGATTTTCTCTGATCTTAAGTTCCAAGTGGACATGGGAATATTGTTAACCTTCATGTTTTTAGTCAATATGCTCGGCGCAGTATTACTTTTACCAGCAATTGGTAGTTTGATCTGGACTGACCAGAAAAAATAATGTGAATAATTTTGCTCCTAAATGGCCTGTAAAGGCCATTTATATCTATAATTTGTGAATAGATGACCAAATAACTGAAATGCTTAAAATGTTTTCATCGAAAGGGCTGTTTATTAATTTTAAAAGGGTTAGAATTTGCCTGACTCCACACAATAAATTGCTGTACAAATTTTCCATCTAAGTAGGTGGTATAGATTTAAGGAACATGTAATGACACGAAATGAAGGGCAAGCCTCGGTTATCTTAGATAATGTCTGTAAGCTGATCCAGAAAAAAGTTCACGCTGATAATGTGTTACTCGTTGAGAAATTCGCCAAATCCTTGTACAGCAATATGTCTAAAGAAGATTTGGCACATCGCAATGATAGTGACTTATATGGCGCTGCACTTAGCCTATGGAACTCGCTAGAAAAAAATACCTCTGATGATGCGGTGATCCGCGTTTTCAATCCTGAAGTAGCAAAAGATGGCTGGCAGTCATCACACACAATCGTCGAAATTATCGCTAAAGATATGCCATTTTTAGTTGATTCTGTTCGTATGGCGATGACCCGCGAAAATATCGCATCTCACTTGCTATTACACAGCCCACTTAAGATTCAACGCGATAAAAACGCTAAAATTTCGGCTTTATCAAATTTAAAAGCCGAACAAGAGTCTAGCTCTACAAAAACAGTGTTTTTTATCGAAATTGATCGCCAAACAGATTCTTCAGTGATTGACTCGTTCAAAAAAGAGCTTGAGTCAGTGTTGAACGATGTGTCTACTGCGGTAGAAGATTGGCAACCAATCCGCAAAAAGTTAATTGCGGTCAGTAAAGAATTACCAAAACGTAACCATAACAACAATGCAAGTGAAGTTGCAGAGACTGTTGAATTCTTAGATTGGTTAGTAAAAGATAATTTTACATTAATGGGTTATCGCCAATACGATTTGTCGCCAGTACAAGGCGATTACCAGCTCAAAGGTAAAATCGAGGGCAGCTTAGGTTTGATGAAGAATTCAACCGAAGAGCATTCTCGCCTGTTATCTGAATTACCAGAAGTTGCCCGTCAAGAAGCCCGTAGCAATAACCTGTTGATCCTTACAAAAACCAATTCGTTATCACGCGTACATCGCCCAGCATACATAGATTATGTAGGGATTAAACGTTTTGATGATGAGGGGAATGTGATTGGCGAAGACCGTTTCATCGGGTTGTTTTCATCAAGTTTTTACAACAACAGCGCCGCTGATGTGCCGGTTTTAAAAAGTAAAATAAATCGCATTATGGAAATGTGTGATTTTGCCAAAGGCACTCATGCTTATAAAGCGGTGTTAAATATTCTTGAAACCTATCCGCGTGATGAACTTGTTCAGGCCCGTGAAAGCGAGTTACTTGAAGTTGCAATGGGTGTTTTACAAGTACAAGAGCGCGATATGTGTCGCTTATTTGTGCGTAAAGATGCTTATGGTCGTTTTTTCTCTTGCATGGTCTATGTACCGCGTGAGCGTTATAACACAGCGCTGCGCCGTGAAACACAAGATATTTTAGGCAATGCATTTAATTCAGACGATAAAGTCGAATTTACTACCTTCTTCTCTGAGTCTACACTGGCGCGTACTCATTATACCGTGCGTGTGACTGACAACAATATAGAATATAACGTGAAAGACATCGAAAATAATTTAGTAGAAGCCGCTCGTACTTGGGAAGATAAATTACAATCAGCACTGTTAGAGTCTGCTGGTGAAGCACGTGGTAACGAATTAAACCGCAAATATTGTAATGCGTTTGCTCGTTCTTACAAAGATGAAGTACTGCCAAGTGCCGCTGTTGTTGATATTGAAAAGCTTGAACTATTGAATGACGATAACAAGCTTGAAATGTTGTTTTACCGTCCGCAAGAAGAAGCGAACAGCAACATTGTACGTTTGAGCTTATTCCACAAAGATGAGCCAATCCATTTATCAGACGTTATGCCAATGCTTGAAAACTTTGGCTTGCGCGTCATTGGTGAAACGCCTTATTCGGTTAAAACCAGCGATGGCCGTATCAACTGGATCATGGATTTCTCAATGCTACTTGATAGCAAAGGTATTGCAGATTTCGATAAAGTATCAGCACGTTTTCGTGCCGCACTTACTAGTGTGTGGAGTAACCGTTTAGAAAATGACGGCTTTAACCGTTTAGTGCTAATGGGTGGCTTAACTGGTCGCGAAGCGTCAATTTTACGCGCTTATGCAAAATACATGCGCCAAGTTGGGGTTACTTTTTCGCAAACCTACATCGAGAGCACATTAGCTAATTACCCGCACATTGGTTCGCAAATTGTTAATTTATTTGCTAAAAAGTTCTCTGTTAAAAGCCCTGCCAGTGTTAAAACGCTTGATAAGCTAATTGCACAAATTTATGTAGAACTTGAAAACGTTGCTAACTTAGATGATGACCGTATTATTCGTTTATACGTCGATATGATCATTGCTACGCTGCGTACTAACTACTTCCAAAAAGATGACATAGGTCAGTTTAAGTCTTATGTGTCGTTCAAAGTAAATCCAAGCTTAATTCCAGATATGCCATTGCCATTACCGGCATTTGAAATATTTGTTTATTCTCCACGTGTAGAAGGTGTGCATTTACGTGGTGGTAAAGTTGCGCGTGGTGGCCTGCGTTGGTCAGATCGTCGTGAAGATTTCCGTACGGAAGTACTTGGTCTAGTTAAAGCACAACAAGTAAAGAATACAGTTATTGTACCTGTAGGCTCAAAAGGCGGCTTTGTTTGTAAACAACTGCCAACGGATCGTGACGCATTCTTCAAAGAAGGCCAAGAGTGTTACAAAATCTTCATTCGTGGTTTATTAGATATCACAGATAACATTATCCAAGGTGAAATTGTGCCGCCGGTTGATGTAACTCGTCATGATGAAGATGATGCATATTTGGTTGTAGCAGCTGATAAAGGTACAGCCACTTTCTCTGATATTGCCAATGGCATTGCCAATGAATATAACTTCTGGCTAGGTGATGCATTCGCATCAGGTGGTTCAGTAGGTTATGACCATAAGAAAATGGGTATTACAGCCAAAGGTGCATGGGAATCGGTTAAACGTCATTTCCGCGAAATGGACATTGATACACAAACAACTGATTTTACGGTAGTTGCAATTGGTGATATGGCTGGGGATGTATTTGGTAATGGTATGTTGTTATCCAAGCATATCCGTTTACAAGTGGCATTTAACCACATGCATATCTTTGTTGATCCAAACCCAGATTCAGCGACGTCTTACCCAGAGCGCGAGCGCCTATTTAACTTACCTCGTTCATCGTGGGAAGACTACAACAAAGACTTGATTTCAGCGGGCGGCGGGGTGTTCTCACGTGCGGCTAAATCAATCACTTTAACGCCAGAAATGAAAAAAATGTTGGGCACTAAAAAAGCCAGCATGACACCAAACGAGTTGATCAAAGCATTCTTAATGATGGAATTCGATCTATTATGGAATGGCGGCATTGGTACTTACATTAAGAGCAGTAAAGAAAGCGATGCAGATGTAGGCGACCGTGCAAATGACGCCCTACGTATCAATGGTAGTGAGCTTGGTGCAAAAGTACTCGGTGAGGGTGGCAACTTAGGTGCAACCCAATTAGGACGTATTGAATTTGCTGCTAAAGGCGGTCGCGTTAATACTGACTTCATTGATAACGTAGGTGGAGTTGCGTGTTCTGATAACGAAGTAAATATCAAAATTTTACTTAATGGTTTAGTTACTGCCGGTGATTTAACGCGTAAACAACGTGATGAACTACTGTATTCAATGACCGATGAAGTTGCACAACTGGTACTGAAAGACTGTTATCGTCAAACGCATACACTGTCAATTACGCAATCAAAAGGCTCATCAACGCTTAAAGAAAAAGTACGCTTTATTCATGCCCTTGAAAAAGATGGCAAGTTAAATCGTGCAATTGAATTTATTCCAAGCGATGAAGAGTTGGCAGAACGCGCTGCAGCGGGTAAAGATTTAACTCGCCCAGAGTTATCGGTGCTTGTGTCTTACGCTAAAATGGTACTTAAAGAGTCACTCGTGACTGACGACATCACAGAAAATCCATATTATCGTCAGCTATTAGTGAAGTCTTTCCCTTTACCACTACGTGAAAAGTTCAATACTGCGATGGATAATCACCCACTGCGTAAAGAGATTATTGCTACTAAATTAGCTAATAATATCGTTAACGATATGGGTCTGAACTTCATGGTACGTATGCATGAAGAAACTGGCGCAAACGAAGCTGAAATTGCGTTATGTTACTCTGTTGCCAGTGAAGTATTCCAAATGCGTGATACGTGGTCTGCAATTGTTGATCTTGATAACAAGATCCCAGCCGCAGTGCAAACTGAAATGTTGTATCAATTACGTCGTACAGTACGCCGTGCAACGCGTTGGTTCTTACGTCATCGCAATAAAGCGCAAAATATTGAGCAAACAATTGCCTTCTTTGCACCGACCTTCGCTGATTTAAGTGCAAACTTAACTACCTACATGGTTGAAAAAGAAAGTGAACGTTTATCTGCGGCCGCAGACAAGCTTATTGAAAGTGCAGTGCCAGCTGAGCTTGCAACACGTATTGTATCGCTCTCTAGCTTGTTCTCAGTAATGGACTTAGCAGAAGTTGCTGCAAATTCAGGGCGTAGTATTGATATGGTATCTAATACCTACTTCAAACTAGGTGCACGGATGGGACTGCATTGGTTCCTTGACCAAATTACTCATCAGCCAGTGGCGAATCATTGGCAAGCATTGGCCCGCGCTTCATACCGTGAAGAACTTGATTGGCAACAACGTACACTATCTGAAGTTGTTTTAAATAACTTTGCTGGTGATAACAAAGATGTTGACGGTCAAATTGATCAGTGGATGGACAGCCAAGATTTGTTACTACAACGCTGGAAGCAAATGTTAGCTGAATTTAAGACTTCACAAAGTCATGATTTTGCTAAGTTCTCAGTTGCATTACGTGAACTTATGCTACTTAGTCATAACTGTGATACATCTGCAAAATAAGCAATTGATACTGACTGATTATTTTCCCACATGAAAATAATGAGTTAATCGTTAAAATTGTTATACAATACCCCAGCCTAGTCTGGGGTATTTTTTTATTAAGAGGATTATTTCATGTTTTACGATCTTGCTCGCCGTTTTATGTTCACCCGTGATGCGGAATGGGCCCATGAATTTGCACTTCATAACTTGCGCCGTTTTAACAATACCCCGTTCAGTGCTGCATGGTCGCAATCAGTGGCAGATCGTCCAGTCGAATTTTTAGGTTTACAGTTTAAAAACCCAGTAGGATTAGCAGCTGGCCTTGATAAAAATGCAGAATGCATTGATGCGTTTGCAAAGATGGGTTTTGGCTTTATTGAGGTAGGTACTGTGACACCTCGTCCACAAGTCGGTAATGACAAGCCGCGTATTTTCCGTCTGCCGGAGTCAAATGCAATTATCAATCGTATGGGCTTTAATAATAAAGGTGTTGATAACCTAATTAATAACGTTAAGGCTGCTAAATACGACGGCATTCTAGGTATCAATATTGGTAAGAATAAAGATACCCCAAATGAACAAGGTAAAGACGATTACATCCACTGTATGCGCAAAGTGTTTGAACATGCCTCATATATTACTGTCAATATCTCATCACCAAATACGCCTGGACTTCGCGATCTGCAATATGGTGCTGCACTGGATGATCTATTGCAAAGCCTTAAAAATGAGCAGCTTGATTTGATCGCCAAACATAATAAACAAGTGCCGATGCTAGTAAAAATTGCCCCAGATCTTGATGCTGTGCAAATAGCTCAAGTTAGTGAATCATTATTAAATAACAACATCGATGGTGTAATAGCGACGAACACTACCTTAGAGCGCGCTGCGGTGCATGGACAACAATATGCTGATGAAGCCGGAGGCCTGTCGGGTCGGCCAGTACGTGAGCGCTCCACTCATGTAGTGCAAGAATTAAAACGTTTAACCGCAGGTAAGTTGCCGATCATTGGAGTGGGCGGAATTGATGATGCAGCCAGTGCGAAAGAAAAATTATCAGCAGGAGCGGATCTTGTACAGGTATACACTGGATTTATATATAAAGGACCGCAATTGGTAAAAACGATCCTGCAAGGCTTATAAGGATCCGTTATTTAAGCTTTTGATCGTTCAATAAATGTTCTAAAGAAATATATATTAACTGGTCAAAAGCCGCTATACTACAATATTCATAAGATTAATTAGTAGGGGCGTAGGGAACGCATGTTACAAGCATCAAAGCAGTGGAAATGGATTGCTTGTCCAGTAAGAAATCGTTTATTGATCGATTTAGATCAAGATATGCAGCTGTGCACGCCTTATAAACTACGTCAACTCACCGATGCTATTTTAACCCAACCTAACTTTAGTTTAGAAGATGCCGCCTTTTATCAGCAGGTTTACCAATATCTTGCTGGATTTAATCTTTGGAATGGCGCGCAGCTATGTCAAATTGCGCTCAATGCGACAGCAGCTAAATTTTATTTAAAGCCAATGCTGGCAAAAAGTTGGTTTTTCGAACCCTACAAAGGCAATGAGCCCAGTATAGAAGCCGTTATAAAATTGCAAACTAGCGAACAAAGTGGTGAGTTTTTGATTGTTGACCACTGTAAAGAAGCCTCTTTATGCATTTGTCTATCTGAGCATTTTAAGCTTGATGAAAACTTAAGCCTTAATCAATTTGAAGCTATTCGTATACTTAACAATCGTGTCCATCCAATTTATAACCACGCACAAAACAGTAAAACAGCCTAAGCATATTTTTTGTAGTTCCTTTGTTTATCGCGTGTTTGTCGCCCAACCTATGTTATAATCCCGCGCAATTAGCTATTAAGGGTTATTACTTTGCATTTTATCGCACTTACTTCTATCGGAATCGAAAATTTATTGGTTGATGAACTTACTGACATTGGCGCTACGGTGACCAAACAAACAGTCGGTTCTGTGCGTTTTGACGCCGACACTACATTAGCACAAAAGGTCTGTTTAATGAGCCGCTTCGCGACACGAGTGCTGATGTTGATCGAAGAGAAAGAGGGCGTAAATAATAAAGAAAGCCTTTACAATTTTGCTCGCTCACAGCCTTGGCAGGAATGGTTTGGTCCAACGCAAACTTTTGCGGTCGACTTTAATGGTACCAACGACTCACTTAAAAATACCCAGTTCTCAGGTTTAGTGATCAAAGATGCGATTGTTGATTATTTTAATGATTTATTTGAACAGCGGCCAAACGTTGATAAACAAGATGCCAATGTACGCGTTGTTGCGCGTTTATCGCGTCAAGGTGTGGCCATGTATATCGATTATTCAGGACCGCGTTTATCTGAACGTGGTTATCGAGAAGGTCAAGGTAAGGCACCTATTAAAGAGCATTTAGCGGCAGCACTGATCAAACGCAGTGGTTGGCTTGACAATGTTCAACAGCCGCTATTTGATCCCTGCTGTGGTGCAGGTACTATTTTGATTGAAGCTGCTGGCATGGCGCGTAATGAAGCGCCGGGTTTATTCCGTGAGGGATTTGCATTTGAGCGCTTACCAAGTTTCCGTATTGCTAAATACAAAGAGTTAAAAGAGCAGCTTACAGCACAAATTACAGATCCTAAACTATGGCTTATTGGCCATGACAATGACGCTAATGTACTAAGCAAAGCAGTAGATAATGCTCGTAGAGCTGATCTAGGTGATGTGATCAAGTTTAAACAAAGCGATGCAACTAAGCTTACCTCAGTGGCAAAATTACCAGGTGTGGTTATTTCAAATTTACCGTATGGTGAACGTATTGGTTCGATGGCTGAGTTGGTAAGTTTACACAGTGCTTTAGGTACAGGCTTTAAAAAACATTTTAATAACTGGAAACTTGCCCTACTAGGCATGGATGAGAGTTTATTTAAATTATTAAAGCTGGTGAAACTCAAGCGTTATAAATTTAAAAATGGTCCACTTGATGTGGTACTTAATTTATATCAACTTGATGACAAACAAGTCAGCCAAACAACTGAAGATAAGCCTGCATTGAACTTTGAAGGTTCAATGTCGTTTGCTAATCGGGTTAAAAAGAATAAGCAAGGCCTGAAAAATTGGCTCAAACAAAATGATGTGCAGGCCTATCGTGTCTACGATGCTGACATTCCTGAATACAATGTAGCCGTTGATATTTATGGTGATTCAGCGGTAATATTTGAGTACGCTGCGCCGAAAGAAATTGACGATGTAACAGCGCACAAACGTTTACAAGACGTGATTTCGTTAACCTCACAGCAGCTCAATATCGCACCTGGAAATATTGCTGTAAAAGTACGTAAAAAGCAAAAAGGTGAAGAGCAATACACACCAATGGCTAAGCAAAATCGTACTCAAGTAGTTGAGGAGTTTGGCGCGAAGTTTAAAGTCAATTTATTTGATTACTTAGATACTGGCTTGTTTTTAGACCACCGTCTTGCTCGTCGTTATATCCAAGAAAATGCCAAAGATAAACGCTTCTTGAATTTATTTGCCTACACAGGGACAGCCTCTGTACATGCAGCTCTGGGTGGCGCTAAAGCGATAACCACGGTTGATCTATCGAAAACCTATTTAAAATGGGGCCAAGATAACTTTGACCTGAACAATATCAGTAATACCCGTTATCGTTTTGAACAGGCTGATTGTTTGAAGTGGCTTGAGCATGCCACAAGCCAATACGATTTGATCTTTTTAGATCCGCCAACGTTTTCAAATTCAAAACGCATGAAAGATGCTTTTGATGTACAAAATGATCATATTAAATTACTGACATGGGTCAAAAAAATCCTCAGTCCATCTGGCACGTTGATTTTCTCGAATAATATGCGTGGCTTCACCATGGATGAAGTTGGCTTGATTGGCTTAGGCTTAAAAGCTGTTAATATTTCAGAGCAGACGATTTCTCCTGACTTCAAACGCAATAAAAAAATACATAATAGCTGGTTGATAACCCATGGCTAAGTGGATTTTGTATCATACCGATGGCTGTCATTTATGTGAGCAAGCGCAGAGCTTGATCACGCCGTTGTTAGGTGATGATCTGTTACAGCTTGTTGATATTATGAGTGATGAAGAATTAATTACAGAATATCAGACCAGTATACCCGTTTTAAAAAGCGATCAAGGCCCGCAATTATTTTGGCCTTTCACTGCGCAAGATGTGCGTCAGTTTTTTACGCAAACAGAATAAGAGTAAACAGATAGTATGGATTTAATTAGAATTTCTAAAGCTCAACTCGCGTATGGTACGCATCCACTGTTAGACAACGCTGATGCCGTCATCGAAACTGGTGAGCGTGTGTGTGTGGTTGGTCGTAATGGTGCGGGTAAATCAACGTTACTAAAAGTCCTTGATGGCCAAGTTATTTTAGATGATGGTGAAATAAATCAGTTAGGTAGTATTAAAATATCGCGTCTAGAGCAAGATCCACCAAAAGGGGCTAGTGGCTCGGTGTTTGATTATGTTGCTCAAGGTATGCCTGAGATTGCAAATTTATTAATTGACTTTCATCACGTCAGCACTGAGTTACAAACTGACTGCACAGATAAACTACTTAATAAACTTGAACGTTTATCAAATCAACTCGAAGCCGCAGATGGTTGGCGTTTTGATAGTAGAATTCAACTTGTATTAACACAGTTAGAATTAGCACCAGAAGCCAAACTTGAATCACTTTCTGGTGGCTGGTTACGCAAAGTTGCTCTTGCACGGGCACTTGTCAGTGAGCCGGATTTATTATTACTTGATGAGCCTACTAACCATTTAGATATGGAAAGTGTGATGTGGCTTGAACAATTCTTAAAAGAGTTTAAAGGCGGTATTGTCTTTATTTCTCATGACCGTGCTTTTATTCGTGCAGTTGCTACGCGTATTCTTGATTTAGATCGTGGTAAGTTAATTTCATACCCTGGCGATTATGCTACTTATTTAGAGCAAAAAGCCCATGATTTAAAAGTAGAAGAAACGCAAAACGCATTATTTGACAAACGCTTAGCAGAAGAAGAAACGTGGATCCGCCAAGGTGTAAAAGCACGTCGAACGCGTAATGAAGGGCGTGTCCGCGAGCTCAAACAGCTACGTAATGAACGCAAACAGCGTGTTGATCAAGTGGGTAAAACTGACTTCAATATTGAAACTGCAGACCGTTCAGGTAAATTAGTATTTGAAGCTAAACATCTAAATCATGCATTTAATAAAGATAAAGTTATCGCCAATGACTTCTCTACATTAGTAATGCGTGGCGATCGTATTGGCTTAGTTGGCCCTAACGGTATTGGTAAGACGACTTTATTAAAACTGCTATTTGGTGATATTGAAGCTGATGCAGGGATTGTTAAGCAAGGGGTGAACTTAGAGTTTGCTTACTTTGATCAATACCGCCAAAAGCTTGATGAAGAAGCCACCGTACAAGATAACGTTGCCGAAGGTAAGCAAGAAGTAATGATGGGCGGACGCTCACGTCATGTACTCGGTTATTTACAAGACTTTTTATTCCCACCTGCGCGTGCTCGTACACCAGTTAAAGCACTCTCTGGCGGTGAAAAAAATCGCTTATTATTAGCTAAACTATTTTTAAAACCATCAAATATTCTTGTGCTTGATGAGCCAACCAATGATTTAGATATAGAAACCCTTGAGCTGTTAGAGGATATTATTAATCAGTATCAGGGAACTGTGTTAATTGTAAGCCATGACCGTGAGTTTATTGATAATACCTGTACCAGTGTTTGGGCATTTGAAGGTAATGGGGTAATTACAGATATTGTCGGTGGTTACAGTGATTATGAAGCCTATGCTAATTATTTAGCACAGGAACAAAAAAAACAGCTAACTACACCTGCTAAAAAAGAAGCAGTCGTTGCACCAGCTCCTGTGGCTAAAGCAGATAACAAAAGTAATAAACTCTCTTACAAATTAAAACTTGAATTAGAACAATTACCCAGTAAGCTGGAACAACTTGAACAAGCATTAGAAGCACAGCAAGTTGTGGTTAATGACGCTGATTTCTTTAAACAAGATGCCAGTGCGACAACCAAAGAATTGAACCATTTAGCACAACTTGAGTCTGACCTTGAAGCCGCTCTGGAGCGCTGGGAAGAACTTGAAGATTTAAAGAATCAGTAGTAAGGACTAAAATGAAATATAAATTACTCGCGGCTAGTATTTTAGCTACGATGAGTACATCGGCACTCAGTGCCACGTATCAGTTAACAGAGCTGAGTTCTTTAGACGAAGCAAAGCATAACTACGTTAAAGATGTCAGCGAAAGTGGCAATATAATCGGCGTTGCTAACGGTATTTACAATTTACCTATTGATGTTAGCTATATAGATTTTACTGATAGCCTAATCGAAAGGGCATACGATCAGCAAGAAAATAATTTCGAGTTAATTGATAAGCAAATTACCTTTACTCTAGATGATATTGAAAATAATAATGCAGCGGCGACTAACCCAGATGCACACAGTTTTATGCTTTCATTTTTATCAGCACAAGCTAACAACTCAGAATATCAAAAATTGGCTAATATCATCGGTTACAATGTTTTAAATGGTGAAGCGCAAGAACAAGTTCTTTTTGATGTTGCATCAGTTGATTATGATGGCCTTACACGCTCCGTTAGCAATAATTATAATGCAGTAGCAGAAGACGGTGTTACTGCGGGTTGGGGCAGTGCACCTTATGAGAAAACTAGCTTTCTTCCTGAGGGTGAAAGTGAAGAAGAAACACGATTCGTGCGTGATTTTATTTCTCGGGGCATTGTTGTATCGCCATCGGGTTTAAATGTGCCATTAGTGCCAGAGTATGCGGAATTTGGTGGCTTAAGTTCAGCCAACGATATCGTTAAAACAAACACCGGTTATATTGTCGTTGGGCAAGTATCAACAGGGATCCCAGTTGATAGACAAGAAAATATTGATGATAATTGTGATGGTGAAGATGAACCTGTCAGTGTTTGTATTGAGAATTTGTATAGAAGCACATCATCACGATTGTTCGATACCCGTGCAGTTAAGTGGACACTTGATACAAATTTAAACATTACTAAAACTGAACCGCTTGGTTTGGGTCTTACACCAGAAGATGATGATGGGTTTGCATTTATAAGTAATGCACTTGCCGTTAATAGTAATGGTATTGTTGCCGGTTACTCTGACATTCGTGATAATAACAGATCGTCAACAATTAGATCGTTGCCTGTTTATTACAAAGACGGAAACGTTGTTGAAATGCTCAATCAAGAAGATGATTGGACAGGTGGTAAGGCAGTAGCAATTAATAATAATAATACGATTGTTGGTTATGGAATAAAGAGAATTGATGGCTCAGATCGTCAAAAATTCTTTTATCATGATGTTGCCAGTAATAGTACTGTATTCCCAACGGATTTCTTTAATAGCTCCAGCTCAGTTGCCAATGATATTAATGACAATGGTTATATTGTTGGTGAAGGTGAAACTGACCTATTTAATGTTGGTGCGCGTCGCCGCGAAGGTTTCCTGTACAAGATTGGTGAAGATGCGATTACAAACATAAATGATTTACTGCCTTGCTACGAAGCAGATGGTGAAACACGTTACGGTTATGTTGTTGCAGAAGCTAAAGTGATTAACAATAAAAACGAAATTTTTGGTGTTGCTACTAAAACGGTCGAAAAAACTGATTCATTAGGCGGTGTTGTACGAGATATCAATGGTGAAATAGAATACGAAAGTATTGCAGTGCCAGTGAAGTTATCTCCTATTAACGGGACTATTGATAGTTGTTCAGCTCCTGAAACGGAAACTTATGAACGTCAATCGTCTAGTTCCCCTTGGTATACGTTATTGTTACTACCGTTAGTTGGTCTGCGTCGTATATTGCGATAAGTATTGAAATTATTGCTAGGTGATCCAGCATTAACGGTCACTTAGTATTAAAATAAAAAACCCTGCTTTGCTAAGCAGGGTTTTTTTTGTCTATACTTTAAATTGAAACAGTTATTTTTTATGACGATTTAACCATGCTTTTCGCACTGAGCGTCGCCATAGTAAATCAACACCGAAATAGCCTATTATTGAGGCAACACAGGCAGAAATAAGCGAGCCAACTAAAAAAGCAGGACCAATGGTGGTTAAGCTTTCCATAAACCACTGCCAACTTGGTTCAAATGCAAAATGTTGCTCCGGCTGCCCTAACACTAACGTACCAATTAAATACGAACAATAAAAAATAGGTGGCATGGTTAGCGGGTTAGTGATCCATACTACGGCGACAGAAATAGGTAGATTTACTCGTAATGGAATAGCCAACGCAGCAGCAAGCACCATCTGAAAAGGAACAGGGATGAAAGCGAAGAATAAACCGACTGAAAATGCCCCACGAGCTGAGCGACGATTTAAATGCCATAGATTAGCATCGTGGAGTAAACGACCAAAAATTTTTAAATATTTATGATGTTTAACTTTATTGTGATCGGGTAAAAACCGTTGGATCGTTTTTTTAGCCATTTAAAGCAACCATTTACATCTGTTTGGTTAAGCGTTGGGTTTGTCGTTGGTTGTATTATAACCGTTTATTATTATCAGACCCTTGTATTTACAGTTTTCGCGTTATCTCTGTTAATTGCGAGTGCCTATTTTAAGCCGTTTTACCGTGTATTGTTAGGTTTTATTTGTGGAATTTTGTGTGTATGGGGACATTTTTCCAGCTTTTATGCAATTTCCAGCTTGGCTTTGGATGAAAATAAACCACATCTAAGTAATATTACGATTGTTGAAGTTATTTCTCAGCGTGATAACTATTATTTAAAAGTTCAGCTCAATGAGATAGATAATCAGCCTCTATCAAATATTAAGCCTCCTTTTGCATTGCTCACTTTAAAAAACGACCAGAGACTCAAAGTAGGTGATCACGTTACAACGTGGCTTGAATTAGAAAAATATCGCAGCCAAAAAAATTATGATGTGTTTGATAAAGAGCGTTACGCATTTAGTGAGCGACTATTTTTTAAAGGCAAGCAAGTTGGTAGTATTATCGAAATATCGAACAACCATGAATTTGAGCTAATTGAAAAATACCGTAATTTTATCAAACATACCTACCAGCATAACTCGCTAAATTGGCTGTTTTATCCGCTAATGACTGGCGACCGCAGTGCTATGAGTTTTTCACAAAAGCAAGAATTACAGCAATTTGGTATTAGCCATTTATTGGCTATTTCGGGATTACACATTGGCTTGATGTTTAGTATCGGTTTTTTTATAACTCGCTATTTAACAAGCCTTTTTATTTTTGTGGTTAAACCAACTACACAGCAGATCAATTTGTCACTTATTTATAGTTTAGGTGGATTTGTGCTTGCTTTTAGTTATGTGTACTTAAGTGGTTTTATCGTCTCTGCAACGCGTGCGCTGATCATGCTAGGGTGTTATTTAGTTATTTATTACTTTGCTAAGCAGGCACTACGCTGGCGATTTATCTTGTTTGCATTGGTATGTGTATTACTTATTGATCCATTTAGTTTACTTAATCCGGGACTTTATTTTTCATTCACTGCGGTGGCAATTATCTTTTGGGTTTTTAGTGTTATAACCGTAACCAGCTCCGGCTTTTTAGCCATCATAAAAACACTTATTATTCTACAGCTTGCATTGTTTATTGGTTTACTACCATTATCACTTTATTATTTTAATGGGGTCAGTGTAATTGGCTTAGTTGTTAATTTAGTGGCTATCCCATTACTTGGTTTAATTATCATGCCTTGCTTAGTAATGTTTTCTGCAATTAGTGTGTTTTTTGATATTAGTGGGTTGATTAGTGTGTTTGATTCATTATTACAACATATTTATCAACTCTTATTGTTGATCCCGGTTGATTTTCGTTGGTTTGATACCACAAATTTTAGCCAGCAATGGCTTATTAGTAGCTACATTACAGTAATAATTGTGTGTTTTTTGCCCTGGCGTTTATTGGCATGCATACCATTATTACTGGTTGTACTCGATCATTATTTACTGACCAAACCGCGCTGGCAGCTAAATGTATTCGATGTCGGTCATGGCACCATGGTGTTAGTCAGTAATCGAGGTAAAGGTTTTATCTATGATCTTGGCCCAATTTATTTTAATACATTTACGCGGGTCAACAGCACCTTAATACCTTATTTAAAAAGAAACGGCATTGAGGCGGAAGTTGCGCTCATCAGCCACATGGATAAAGACCATGCTGGAGGGCTTATCCATTGGTTAGAGCAAGGTTATCAGCATACTTTTAAATTGCTACAACCAAATGGGCCAGAGCAAGTTTGCAGAGCGGGCGAATATAGTTTTTATGACTTAACCATTACCGTGAGCGAGCCAGCACAGCATTTAATAACTGATAATGATAACTCTTGTGTCGTGCGCATTAGCGATGGCAGGTTCAGTGTTTTGCTTCCAGGTGATATTTCAGCAACAAGAGAAGCGCAACTAATCCAGCAGCAAGGGGTGCTTAAAAGTACGGTATTACTGAGTCCTCACCATGGCAGTAATACCTCATCGAGTGATGCATTTATTGCTGCGGTTGCTCCTGAGATTGTTATTCATTCAACGGCATATAAAGGACAGTGGCAATTTCCACGTACAGAAGTTATAGCACGTTATGCTACACAGCATGCTTTACAATATACAACAGCGAATAAAGGGCAGGTTAAAATTGAATTTTATCCACATCACTACACAGTAAACCTAGCTCGTGAAGATGAAAGTTATTGGTTTCTAAAAGATTGAGTTTAGTTTTGTGCAACTGGAGGCTACAATAGCCACAGATTATGAATAAGAGAGTATTATGGACCAGACTACATCACAAATTTATAAGCGTTTATTGACGTATGTGGGGGATTATAAAAGCGTTGCCATTTTTGCTGTTATTGGCATGATTGGTTACTCAGCGATGGATGCTTTATTTATCCAACTAATGAAGCCATTTATAGATCAGGGCTTAAATCAACGCAACGCTGAAGTATTAAAATACGCGCCATTTGTTGTCATCGCGTTAGTATTTGGCCGAGGTGTTTTTAATTATATCTCGTCTTATTGTTTAAGTTATGTGGGTTCACAAGTTGTCCGTTCGTTACGTCAGCAATTATTTGAGCATATTTTACATTTACCGGTTGCATTTCATGATCAAAATTCAACGGGTGATTTGATTTCAAAAATAACGTTCGATACAGAGCAAGTACAGCAAGCGATCACCAAAGCGATGCTCATTGTGGTCAGAGAAGGCGCGTTTGTGGTGTTTTTGCTAGCTGTGATGTTTTATACCAGTTGGAAGCTGTCGTTAATCTTTTTGGTTATAATTCCCTTAGTGGCCGTTATTGTCTCTGTTGTATCAAAACGTTTTCGCCATATCTCTAAAAACATTCAATCAGCAATGGGACAAGTTACCCGTAGCTCAGAGCAAATGCTCAGTGGTCATAAAGTTATTCATGGCTTTGGCGGTCAAGCGCAAGAAATAACTCAGTTTGCAAAAATTAATAACCATAACCGTCAGCAGCGTATCAAAATGGATGCCACTAAAGCGCTTAGTGTATCTGTGATTCAAATTTTGGCTGCCAGTGCAATGGCCGTTATTCTCTGGGTGGTTTCCATGCCATCAATGATTGATACAGTGAGCTCGGGGGATTTTGTGGTGCTTATTTCATCGATGATGATGTTATTACGCCCTTTAAAGCAATTAGCTAATGTAAATAGTGATTTACAGCGTGGCATATCTGCAGCGCAAAGTATTTTTTTAGTGCTTGATGAAGAGGTCGAAAAAGACGTCGGTACAGTTAGTGTAGATAAAGTAAAAGGTATGATTGAAGTTAAAAATGTCACCTTCAATTACCCAACGAAAGCAGAAGCTGTATTAAAAAACTTATCGCTCACTATAAAAGCAGGCGAGAGTATTGCGTTAGTTGGGCGTTCTGGTTCTGGTAAATCAACCATTTCAAACTTATTACCGCGTTATTATGACTTACAACCGCCCAGTGAGATTTTACTCGATGGTGTGCCATTGGCGGATTATAAGTTAACTGATTTACGTCGCCAATTTGCTTTAGTATCCCAGCAAGTGGTGTTATTTAATGACACTATTGCTAATAACATCAGTTATGGGATTGCACGTTCACTTAGCGATGACGAGGTATTGAATGTAGCAAGACAAGCACATGTGTGGGAATTTGTTAAAGATTTACCCGATGGTCTAAATACCATGGTCGGTGAGAATGGTGTAATGTTATCAGGCGGGCAGCGCCAACGAATTGCAATTGCGCGGGCGATATTAAAAGATGCACCAATCTTGATTTTAGATGAAGCAACCTCTGCATTGGATACTGAGTCTGAAAAACTGATCCAGCAAGCTTTAGAAGCATTAATGAAAAATAAAACCTCTATTGTGATTGCCCACCGATTATCAACAATCGAACAAAGCGACCGCATCTATGTTATTGATAATGGTCAAGTGATAGAAAGTGGTGATCACACTAGCTTACTGGCTAATGATGGCACGTATGCAGCGCTTTGCAAGATGCAATTTGGTGATCACGGGTGAGTAAAATAGAACAAAGTTGGTATCGAGAAATAAGCTTTATTACCATATTACTTTTACCACTGACTGTATTATTTTGGTTTATAAGTGATCTGCGTAAATTAGCGTATAAGCTAGGTTTATTGAAGGCATACCAAAGTCCTGTGCCAGTTATCGTGGTAGGTAATATTAGCGTTGGTGGTAATGGGAAAACCCCCTTTGTGATCTGGCTTGCGAATTACTTACAGCAGCGTGGCTTAAGAGTTGGCATTATTAGTCGCGGCTATGGCGGTAATAGTGATAGCTATCCACTTACTGTGACTGAGCATACCGACACGACTCAGGCAGGTGATGAGCCGGTACTTATTCAACGCAGGCTTGACTGCCCTGTAGTTGTAGGCCCAGATCGACAAGCGAATATAAAACAATTAATTGCGCATTATCAGCTTGATGTGATTATTTCCGATGATGGTATGCAACATTATAAAATGGCCAGAACAATAGAGTGCTGTATTGTTGATAGTGAACGGCGTTTTGGCAATGGCTTGTTAATGCCTGCGGGGCCACTGAGAGAAACACAAAAACGTTTAAAATCAGTTGACTTAGTTATTGAAAATGGGGGGAACGCCACGTTTAATTATCAGCTAAAAAGTGCTGATTTAGTAAATGTTGCCACTAATATAGCAACTAAAGTCCCGCTTTTGACCGGTCACGCAGTGAGCGCCATTGGTAATCCACAACGTTTTGAAAATAGCTTACGTCAACAAGGCATTACATTGCTAAGTTGCCATCATTTTCGAGATCATTATGGTTATACAGCACAAGATTTCATAAAATTTAATGATGATATAGTGTTTATGACGGAGAAAGATGCGGTAAAATGTCATTCATTTGCAAAACCAACGTGGTATTTTTTACCCGTTGACGCAGAGCCATCCCCTGCGGTGGTTTCTAAACTTAACTTATTACTGAGAGAAAAAGGGATCCTAGATGGCCTTTGATACAAAATTACTTGAAATAATTGCTTGCCCAGTGTGTAAAGGCAAATTACGTTTAGACAAAGAAAACAGTGAATTGATCAGCACAGCTGCAAAACTTGCTTACCCTATTCGAGATGATATTCCTGTATTACTAGAAAATGAAGCGCGTGAATTGAGCTTAGAAGAGATTGAAAAGTGGAATTCGTAGTCGTTATTCCTGCACGCTTTGCATCGAGTCGTCTACCAGGTAAACCACTTGCTGATATTTGTGGCAAACCGATGATCCAACATGTTTATGAAAAGGCGATGGTGTCAGGGGCAAGTAAGGTCGTGATAGCCACCGATCACCAACAGGTTTTTGATGTTGTCAAAGGTTTTACTAATGATGTATTAATGACTCGAGATGATCATCAGTCAGGCACTGAACGGCTAGCAGAAGTTGTTGATTTATTATCTCTCAATAACGATATTATTGTAGTGAATGTACAAGGTGATGAGCCTTTATTAGCCGCTGAAAATGTCTCGCAAGTTGCTGCTTTACTTGCTAATTCAAGTGCGCCAATGGCGACCTTGAGTGCTGCCATTGATAGTGTCGATGAGATCTTTAATCCCAACGCAGTTAAAGTCGTCAGCGATGTAAATAAAAACGCACTGTACTTTTCTCGTGCCAGCATTCCCTATGATCGAAGTAATATGTACACAGGTGAAAATAACGGATTAGACATACAAGATTTTCAACGTCATGTGGGTATTTATGCATACCGCGCTGGTTTTATTAAACAATACATCTCACTGACGCCATCCCCATTAGAGCAACTTGAATCTCTTGAGCAATTACGTGTTTTATATCATGGCTATAAAATAAAAATAGAACAGGCAAAAATAACACCGCAAGCAGGGGTTGATACGCCTGATGATTTAGCGCGTGTAGTCGCTATACTGCAAAGTCATTAAGTGGTGAACACGTTCACATTACTCAAGGTTATAGCAAAGCACCTTGATTTTTATATTATAGAAAAACCTGCCGGGCTTAATTTCCATAGTGAAGAAGGCCCAGGTTTTGTAGTACTGGCTGAGCAACAACTCGCAGAAAAGTTATATGCTGTGCACCGCCTTGATAAAGTGACATCGGGGCTAATAATTTTAGCACGCAGTAGTGAAGCGGCTGCAAAGCTGACAGTTTTATTTACTGCTCATCAAGTTAATAAGTTTTATTTGGCGATAAGTGATTGCAAACCGAAGAAAAAGCAAGGTTGGATCAAAGGGGATATGGCTAAATCACGCCGTAGTACCTATAAGCTACTAACAAGTAAAGAAAACCCAGCCATAACTCGCTTTTATTCTATTAATTTTAAAGCCAATAGAAGGGCATTTATTTTAAAGCCTTACTCGGGTAAAACGCACCAACTACGGGTCGCGCTAAAAAGCCTTTCTGCGCCGATTTTAGGTGATGTAATATACGGTGGTACTGCTGCTGAGCGCACCTATTTACATGCTTTTGCACTAAGTTTTGTGTGGCAAGGTAAACTACAGCAATTTAGTTTGTTACCGCATTACGATGATGAGTTTACAACATTAATTGAACATGAAAATTTTCAGCCTTGGCAGACACCATGGCAACTGGATTGGTAAATGAGTGAAAAAGTAACCGATATCCGTTTTGGTGGTATCAAAAGATTATATGGCAACACTGAATTTGAATGGCTACAACAAGCCCACTTTTGTGTTATTGGTATTGGTGGCGTGGGCTCGTGGGCGGCAGAGGCTCTAGCACGTACTGGAGTTGGTAAAATAACCTTAATTGATCTTGATGATATTTGTGCAACCAACGTGAATCGGCAAATACATGCATTAACAGGCACGGTGGGTGAAGCAAAGGTTGTCGCAATGAAGGCCCGCTGTGAATTGATCAATCCACTGTGTGAGGTCAGTGTTGTCGATGATTTTATTACTTTAGATAATATTCGTGAGCATATAAGTGGTTTTGACTATGTCATAGATTGCATTGATGCAGTAAAAGAAAAAGCGGCATTAATAGCGCATTGTAAACGTAACAAAATACCGGTGATCACCACCGGTGGTGCTGGCGGTCAAACTGATCCGAGTCAAATCACTTTTGGTGATGTAGCAAAGACCACCCATGATCCATTACTGGCAAAAGTCCGATATATTTTGCGCAAGCAGTACAACTTTAGTAGCAATCCAAAGCGAAAATTCAACATCGATTGTGTTTATTCAACTGAGCAATTGGTATATCCAAGTACTGATGGCAGCGTTTGTCATGCTAAACAGGGGGCTGATGGCTCCATGAATATGGATTGTAACAACGGTTTTGGTTCAGCGACTATGGTAACCGGAAGCTTTGGTTTTTTTGTCGCAGCAAAATCAATACGTAAATATTTAGATCGCTGCGCACGTATCGTGAAAAGTTAGTTTTTCTGTTGTGCCATGGTTTGAATACGCTCAACCATGGCTTTAATACCGTTGCCTCTGGAAGGACTAAGGTGCTGGATAAGCCCTAGATGATTAAACTGTGCAAATGCGTCAGTGTTAATAGCTTGTTCAGGGGTTAAACCATTATAAAGCGACAAAATGATCGCTAATAATCCTTTTACTATGCGGGTATCTGAGTCACCAATAATAACTAGGCAATTTTCTTCAAGATCAAAATCCAAATACAGCCAAACTTTACTCTCACAGCCAGGCACAAGGGCATCACTGGTTTTTAAAACAGCCGGCATAGCTGGTAATTGTTTACCTAGTAGCATTATTTCACGGTATTTTTGTTGCCATGATGGCGAGCTCTCAAGCGATGAAGCAATTTCTTTAAACGTTTTAATCATGTCTTATCCATAATTAGTCTAATAACTCTAAGCAATTTTGCAAAGCAGCGATAAATAAATCAACATCGCTATGGTTATTATAAAATGCAAAGCTGGCTCGAACACTGCCATTAATACCTAAATGTTGCATTAATGGCTGCGCACAATGATGACCGCTGCGAACTGCTATACCATAACCATCTAAAAGTGTTGCTATATCGAAAGGGTGTTCGTCTTTATAATTGAAACAAAGGGTACCAATATTGTTCTCAATGTTGCTATAAACGGTAATTCCTGCGATGGCTTGCAGTTTTTCTGCCGCATAATTAAAAATTACTTGTTCATGAGTATATACATTAGTCTTATTTAAACTGGTTAGATAATCGATTGCAGTTGCAAAAGCGATCACTGCAGCAATGTTTGGTGTACCTGCTTCAAACTTTGCTGGTGCCTGACGAAATATTGTTTTTGCTAATGTTACAGTTTCAATCATTTCGCCACCAGTTTGATACACAGCTAAACTATTTAATCGATCATAACGACCATATAATCCTCCTAATCCGGTCGGCCCGAGCATTTTATGAGCCGAAAAAACATAAAAATCACAACCAAGTTGAGGTAAATTTGGCTGTAAATGCAGCGCAGCTTGCGCACCATCCACTAAGGTAATTGCATCATGGCGTTTTGCGGCATGTAATATTGGGTCAAGATCTGTGATATTACCAAGCGCATTAGACGCGTGAGTGATAGCAAGTACAGATGGCTTATGCTGACTGATGAATTCAACACATGCTTGAACATCAAAGCAGCCATTTTTTTGTAACGGAAGTGCCAGTAGCTTTGCTCCCGTGCGCTTTGCTAACTGTTGCCATGGCACAATATTAGCGTGATGCTCTAAGGCTGAAATGATGATGGTTGAATCATTATCAAGCTGCTCAGTTAAGCCATTCGCCACTAAGTTTATTGCCTCAGTAGCTCCTTTGGTCCAAACTAATTCATTTGCATCGATATTAAAATAATTGGCAACGGTCTGTCTTGCTTGTTCATAGGCATGGGTTGCTTGTTCGCTTAAGGTATGGCGGCCACGATGAACATTAGCATTATTGCGTGCGTAAAATTGCTCAGTCGCGCTGATAACTGACAGTGGTTTTTGTGTGGTTGCAGCCGAATCAAGATAGACCAGCGGTTGCCCGTTGACGAGTTGTTTTAGGGCAGGAAAGTCTGCGCGAATTTTTTCTATATTAAACATAACTTTTCAACACCAAGCACAGCAAAGCCGAATTAAAAACTGAATCGGAATTGTAATGGCTTTGTGATATTTCTCAAGGACTAGATACAAAAAAGGCCGCAAATGCGGCCCTTTTTAGCATTAACTAAAATTAACGCTTGTCTGTCGCTACGTAATCACGGTGTGTGTGACCAGTATATAGCTGACGTGGACGGCTGATCTTATGACCAGGTTGCGATAACATCTCGTCCCAGTGTGTGATCCAACCAACAGTACGTGCCATTGCGAAGATCACAGTGAACATGCTTGTTGGGATACCAATTGCTTTTAAGATAATACCTGAGTAGAAGTCTACGTTAGGGTAAAGTTTCTTCTCAACAAAGTATGGGTCTTCTAAGGCAATTTGCTCAAGTTTCATTGCAATATCCAGCAATGGATCTTGAATATTAAGCTCAGCAAGTACTTCGTGACAGGTTTGACGCATTACAGTTGCACGCGGGTCGAAGTTTTTGTAAACACGGTGTCCAAAGCCCATAAGACGGAATGGGTCCGACTTATCTTTTGCTTTAGCAACGTATTCGTCGATGCGATCAACAGAGCCAATTTCTTCTAACATGTTTAAACATGCTTCGTTAGCACCGCCATGTGCAGGGCCCCATAGTGATGCGATACCCGCTGCAATACATGCATATGGGTTAGCACCAGAAGAGCCAGCTAAGCGTACTGTAGACGTTGATGCATTTTGCTCGTGATCAGCGTGAAGCATAAAGATTTTATCCATTGCTTTAGCAGTCACTGGATTAACTTTATATTCTTCAGCTGGTACAGAAAACATCATATGTAAGAAGTTTTCTGCATAGCTTAAATCATTACGTGGATAAACGAATGGTTGACCTACGTTATATTTGTAAGCCATCGCTGCGATAGTTGGTAGCTTAGCAATTAATTTTACTGCACTTGTTTTACGTTGTGTTGCATCAGTAATATCAAGATCTTCATGATAAAAAGATGATAATGCACCAACTACACCACATAGCATAGCCATTGGATGGGCATCAAAACGGAAACCTTGGAAGAAGTTTGCAATTTTCTCATCAAGCATCGTGCTATGTGTAATTTGTGATGCAAAATCAGCATATTGCTCTTTAGTTGGTAACTCACCATTTAGCAGTAAATAACACAACTCAACATAATCTGAGTCTTCGGCTAGTTGTTCAATTGGGTAACCACGGTGAAGTAATATCCCTTTGCCACCGTCGATATATGTAATTGAAGATTCGCAAGAACCAGTCGACATGAAACCTGGATCATATGTGAAATGACCATGAGCACCTAACGTACGTACATCGATTACATCCTGACCAGCAGTACCTTGGTAAATTGGAAGTTCGATTGGATCTAGACCATCAATATGGACTGTGGCTTTCTTATCCGCCATCTATTTATCTCCTATTAAGATAACAACTCTGATTGTTATGTTCTGAATCTGTTTAAGCACATCCTTTTCATTTTAACGTGAAAGAGGGGGTTAAAGTCAATTTTTATAAACATTATGCACAAATGTATAATAAATATTCTCACGGGATTAAATATTATACCATTGGCTAATTCGCAAATAGCTATAACTAAACAAGAATTGTAAAAAGACCTCTGGCTATATATACTATCGAAGGTTTTATACCGTATTGTCTGTAGGTAAACGTTATTTTTACAGCTAATCTTTGCAAAAATGTGAATTTTAGTCGTAACAAAACGCTTTACTTAGATAGTTCCATCAGAAAAATCGTTTTTTGGTGGGTTAAGAAAAACAAGTAGATGAGCTCCTAGTGGGCAAGATGGGCAAGTAACTGTGAAAAAGCAAAGACCTGTAAATCTAGATCTAACAACTATATCTATGCCGGCAGCGGCTAAAGCATCAATTTTTCACCGCGTCACCGGTGTTGCATTATTTTTTGCTTTAACGTTTGTCATTTGGGCTTGGTCAGAGTCTCTTTCTTCAGCTGAAGGTTTTGAATTCGTCAAGGGTCTGTTTAGCGGATTCATTGCCAAATTTATAGCTTGGGGCACCATTTCTGTATTGGCGTATCACCTTATTGGTGGTATCCGTCATATCATTATGGATATGGGACATTGGGAAGAACTTGAATCAGGTAACCTTAGCGCTAAAATTGCAATGGCACTTGGCGTTGTGGCTTCTGTATTAGCAGGGGTGTGGATATGGTTTTAAATCAAGCAACTCTAAAACGTGACGGCATACAAGATTATGTCTCGTTACGTACCACGGCACTAGTAATTACCGCGTATGCGATTTTTATTATTGGCTACTTCTTATGTACACCAGAAGTCACTTTCGAAGCATGGCAAGGCCTGTTTTCAAACCTAGCAATGAAAGGGTTCACACTAATTACCCTTGTTTGCATTATGGTTCATACCCGTATTGGCCTTTGGCAAGTACTGACTGACTACGTTAAATGCGCAAAATTGCGTGCTGTTTTAGGTTTTGTTTTGAACCTAATGGCCGCTGCATACGTAGCAATTGGTCTAATCGTTCTATGGGGTGTTTAAGTGAAATATTCTGTTCGTGAATTTGATGCCGTCGTGATTGGCGCAGGTGGTGCGGGTATGCGCGCGGCACTTGCAATCACTGAATCAGGTAAAACCTGTGCACTTATCTCTAAAGTTTTCCCAACGCGTTCACACACTGTGTCTGCACAAGGTGGTATTACGGTTGCGCTGGGTAACTCACATGAAGATAACTGGGAATGGCACATGTACGATACCGTTAAAGGTTCCGATTTCATCGGTGACCAAGACGCTATCGAATATATGTGTAAAACTGGCCCAGAAGCAATTACTGAATTAGAAAACATGGGTCTACCGTTTTCTCGTTTTGAAAATGGCCGTGTTTACCAACGTCCTTTCGGTGGTCAATCGAAAAACTTTGGTGGCGAGCAAGCAGCACGTACCGCGGCTGCGGCTGACCGTACAGGTCATGCGTTATTGCACCTTCTTTATCAACAAAACGTTAAAAACAAAACCAATGTATTCTCTGAGTGGTATGCATTAGATTTAGTTAAAAACGATGATGGTAATGTAGTTGGTTGTACTGCTATTGATATTGAAACAGGCGAAGTTGTTTATTTCAAATCAAAAGCTGTGGTACTAGCAACAGGTGGTGCGGGTCGTATCTTCGCTTCAACTACTAATGCTCACATTAACACTGGTGACGGTGTTGGTATGGCGACACGTGCTGGCATTTCTATGCAAGACATGGAAATGTGGCAGTTTCACCCAACCGGTATTGCTGGTGCGGGTACGCTAGTAACGGAAGGTTGTCGTGGTGAAGGTGGTTATCTTTTAAATAAAGATGGCGAACGCTTCATGGAACGTTATGCACCGAATGCGAAAGACTTAGCGTCACGCGATGTTGTTGCCCGTTCAATGATGACAGAAATTCGTGAAGGTCGTGGTTGTGATGGTCCTTGGGGTCCACACATTAAGCTTAAACTTGATCACTTAGGTGAAGAAACGCTTAACCTACGTCTTCCAGGTGTATGTGATCTTGCTAAAACATTTGCTCACGTTGACCCTGCAAAAGAGCCAATTCCAGTAATCCCTACTTGTCACTATATGATGGGTGGTGTTCCTACTAACGTAAATGGTCAAGCGCTACAAATCGATGCTAACGGCAACGAAAAAGTAGTTGAAGGTTTATTTGCTGTTGGTGAAATTGCCTGTGTATCTGTACACGGTGCAAACCGCCTAGGTGGTAACTCATTACTTGATTTAGTTGTATTTGGGCGTGCTGCAGGTAACTTCCTTGGCACTTACCTAAATGACGTTGAAGTATCAAAAGATGCCTCAGAATCAGATTTAGACGCTGCACTCGCTCGTTTCAATCGTTGGGAGAACTCAACAGTTGGTCAAGGCGAAGATCCAGTACAAATCAAGAAAGACCTACAGCAGTGTATGCAACTTAACTTCTCGGTATTCCGTGAAGGTGAGTCAATGGCAGCCGGTCTAAAAGAGCTTAAAGAAATTCGTGAACGTCTGCAGCATGCGCGTCTTGATGATAAATCATCAGACTTCAACACTGCACGTATCGAATGTCTAGAGTTAGATAACATGATGGAAACAGCATACTCAACAGCAGTTGCTGCAAACTTCCGTACAGAAAGCCGTGGTGCACACTCTCGCTTTGACTTCCCAGATCGTGATGACGAAAACTGGTTATGTCACTCAGTATTCAATCCGGTAACGGATGAAATGAGCAAGCGTGATGTAAACTATGCGCCGAAACTGCGCGAAGCATTTCCACCTAAAGCACGTACCTACTAGGAGCGAGACGATGGCACAAGTACAATTTTCTGTTTATCGTTACAATCCAGATGTTGATAACGCCCCCCGTATGCAAGAATATACTTTGCAAACGGAAGAAGGCCACGACATGATGGTATTGGATGCACTTTTATTATTAAAAGAGCAAGATCCAACGTTATCATTTCGTCGTTCATGCCGTGAAGGTGTGTGTGGCTCTGACGGTGTTAACATGAATGGTAAAAATGGTTTAGCATGTATTACTCCTTTATCAACGCTACAAAAAGGTGGCAAAGGTAAAATCGTAATTCGTCCATTACCAGGTTTACCAGTGGTACGTGACCTTGTTATTGACATGAGTCAGTTCTACACTCAATACGAAAAAGTAAAGCCTTATCTAATTAACGATACACCTGCTGCAGGTGAGCGTCTTCAATCAATTGAAGAACGTGACAAGTTAGATGGCTTGTATGAGTGTATTCTATGTGCATGTTGTTCAACATCGTGTCCTTCGTTCTGGTGGAATCCAGACAAGTTCATCGGTCCAGCTGGTCTTCTTCATGCTTACCGTTTCTTGGCAGATAGCCGAGATACAGCAACAGAAGAGCGTTTAGCTGACTTAGACGATGCATTCAGCGTGTTCCGTTGTCACAGTATCATGAACTGTGTTAGCGTTTGTCCTAAAGGTCTTAATCCAACTAAGGCAATCGGACAAATCAAATCAATGTTAATAAACCGTTCAGTTTAATAATATTGATAAATGTAAGATGGCTAATGTAAATTAGCCATCTTGTTATAACAATTAATTTCTGCGCTAAAGAAAAGGGCTTATAAATGCACGAAGGTGTGATGAAGGCATGGCTAGAATCTTCACATTTAAACGGCGGAAACGTTGCTTATATAGAAGAGCTTTATGAAGCGTATTTAGACAATGCGACTTCTGTGCCAGAAGAATGGCGAGAAGTGTTCGAACAATTACCAAAAGTAGATGGTGTGGATGTTGAAGTAAAGCATTCAGAAGTTCGTGCACAGTTTGCGGCGCTTGCGAAAAACAAGCATAGAGAAGTAGTGGTAGCAGAGGGCAGTGGTAGCGGCGATCCTAAACAGGTCAAAGTACTGCAGCTTATTAATGCTTTCCGTTTCCGTGGTCACCAAAATGCTAACTTAGATCCATTAGGCATTTGGCAGCGTGAACGTGTTCGAGATTTAGAACTTGAATACCATGAATTATCTAAAGCTGATTTTGACCGTGAATTTAACGTGGGATCGTTTGCCGTTGGCCGCGATACCATGCCTTTAGGTGAGTTATATCAAGCACTAATGACCACATATTGTGGTTCAGTAGGTGCTGAGTATATGCACATCACATCAACTGAAGAAAAACGTTGGTTACAACAACGTTTAGAATCAGTGCAATCACGACCAACATTCAGTAAAGAAGAAAAGTTGCGTATCCTCAAAGGATTAACCGCAGCCGATGGTCTTGAAAAGTATTTAGGGGCTAAGTTCCCAGGTGCTAAGCGTTTCTCACTCGAAGGTGGTGATGCGTTAGTACCGATGCTGAAAGAGCTTATTCACCGTGCTGGCGAAAGTGGCCAACAAGAAGCGGTAATTGGTATGGCTCACCGTGGTCGCTTAAATGTTCTTGTCAATGTACTTGGTAAAAATCCATCAGAACTATTTGATGAGTTTGCTGGCAAGCATAAAGAAACATTAAGCTCAGGTGATGTTAAATACCACATGGGTTACTCTTCGGATTTTGCTACTAAAGGTGGCAAAGTTCATATGGCTCTTGCCTTTAACCCATCGCATCTTGAAATCGTAAACCCAGTAGTTATGGGCTCGGTTCGTGCACGTTTAGACCGTTTGGGTGACAGTTCAGGTATTAAAGCACTACCTATCACCATTCATGGTGATTCGGCAGTTGCAGGCCAAGGTGTTGTTCAAGAAACCTTTAACTTATCGCAAACAAATGCGTTTAGTTGTGGTGGTAGTATTCGCATTGTAGTGAACAACCAAGTTGGTTTTACTACAAGCAAACAATACGATGTACGTTCAACAGATTACTGTACAGACATCGCAAAAATGGTGCAATCGCCTATTTTCCACGTTAATTCAGATGACCCTGAAGCGGTTGCATTTGTTACGCAAATCGCACTTGATTTCAGAAATCAATTTAAACGTGATGTGGTTATTGATCTAGTTTGTTATCGTCGTCACGGCCATAATGAAGCGGATGAGCCGAATGCGACTCAACCGATCATGTACCAAAAAATCAAAAAACACCCTGTGCCACGTTTGATCTACGCAGATCAGTTAATGGCTGAAGGCTCGTTTACTGAAGATGAAATTAAAGCACTGGCTGATGACTACCGTAATGGTTTAGACGAAGGCAATTGTGTTGTTGAAGAAATTCAACCAGAAACATCACACTCATCTGATTGGGCTAAGTATGTTGGCCATGAATGGAGTGTTGATTACGATGCCAGCGTTCCAGTTGAAAAATTAAAAGAACTGGGTAACAAAATAGCAAGTTACCCTGAGCAATATAAAGCCCAGTCTCGCGTTAAAAAGATTTACGATGATCGCAAATTAATGGCTAACGGTGAGAAACCACTTGATTGGGGTATGGCAGAAACACTTGCTTATGCAACAATCGCAACTGAAGGCACTGATATTCGTTTAACAGGCCAAGATTCAGGGCGTGGTACTTTCTTCCACCGCCATGCAGTTGTACATAGTCAAACTGATGGGGCCACTTACACGCCTTTACAGCACTTAAGTGAAGATCAAGGTACTTTCCAAGTATTTGACTCTGTGCTTTCAGAAGAAGCGGTTGTGGCGTTTGAATATGGTTATGCGACAGCAGAGCCAACATCACTAGTATTGTGGGAAGCACAGTTTGGTGATTTTGCTAACGGCGCCCAAGTTGTATTTGACCAATTCTTAAGTTCAGGTGAGCAAAAATGGGGCCGCTTATGTGGACTGACCATTTTATTGCCACATGGTTATGAAGGGCAAGGTCCTGAGCACAGTTCAGCACGTTTAGAGCGTTTCTTACAGCTATGTGCTGATCACAACATGCAAGTATGTGTGCCATCAACACCGGCACAAGTATATGCAATGTTACGTCGTCAATCAGTAAGACCACTGCGTCGCCCACTGATTGTTATGACACCTAAATCATTGTTACGTCATCCACTTGCAACGTCGTCGCTTGAAGAGCTTGCAGAAGGTGTATTCCATAATATGATCGATGAAATCGATGATATTGATGCTAAGAAAGTAGAACGCGTAGTATTTTGTAGTGGTAAAGTTTACTACGAGCTATTACAAGAGCGTCGTAAGCTTGAGCAAGACAATATAGCTATTGTGCGTGTTGAACAGTTATACCCATTCCCACATGATGAAATGGAAGCCATTATGGCGCGTTATCAACATGTGAAAGACTTTGTTTGGTGTCAAGAAGAGCCGCAAAACCAAGGTGCTTGGTATTGTTCACAACACCACTTTGTAGATGCAATCCCACAAGGTGCGAAGCTTAAATATGCAGGTCGTAAAGCCTCTGCTTCTCCAGCGTGTGGTTATATGTCAGTGCATACTAAAGAACAACAAGCGCTTGTCGCAGACGCGCTTACTATTGAAAATAAAGGATAAGCAATGAGCACAGAAATTAAAGTTCCTGTTCTTCCTGAGTCGGTTGCTGATGCTTCCGTTGCTACATGGCATGTAAGTGTTGGCGACAAAGTAAGCCGTGATCAGAACTTAGTAGATATCGAAACAGACAAAGTTGTTTTAGAAGTTGTTGCACCACATGATGGTGTGATCACTGAAATTTCACAAGAAGAAGGTGCAACCGTACTTGGCGACCAAGTGATCGGTATCATTGGTGAGGCTGATGCAGCTGCGCCAACTGAAGACGCAAAGAGCGAAGCTGCACCAGCTTCGGACAAACAAGAAAACGCGCCAGCGGCGCAATCAGCACCAGCATCAGAAGGTAAAGAAGTGGACATTAAAGTACCTGTACTTCCAGAATCAGTCGCAGACGCGACAGTAGCTACTTGGCATGTGCAACCAGGTGACGCAGTAACACGCGATCAAAACCTAGTTGATATCGAAACTGATAAAGTTGTTCTTGAAGTTGTTGCTCAAGAAGATGGCGTAATGGGTGAAATTATTCACGCAGAAGGCGATACAGTACTGGGTGACCAAGTTATCGGTAAAGTTAAAGCCGGTGGCGCACCAGCTGCAGCCCCTGCAGCAAAAGAACAAGCTCCAGCTGCTGATTCTAGCGATAGCTCAGACGTGTTAACACCGTCAGTGCGTCGTTTAATCGCAGAAAAAGGCCTAGATGCTTCTAAAATTAAAGGCTCTGGTAAAAATGGTCGTGTGACAAAAGAAGATGTTGATCAATTCTTGAAGTCACCAGCTCCTGCGGCGAAAGCTGAAGCAGCGCCAGCGGCACCAATGGGTGACCGTACACAAAAACGCGTGCCTATGACACGTTTACGTAAAACCATTGCTAATCGTCTTCTTGAAGCGAAAAACTCTACTGCAATGTTAACGACATTTAACGAAGTTAACATGAAACCAATCATGGATCTTCGTAAGCAGTATCAAGAAGTGTTCGAGAAACGTCACGGTATCCGTTTAGGTTTCATGTCTTTTTACGTAAAAGCAGTTACTGAAGCACTAAAACGTTTCCCTGACGTAAATGCATCAATTGATGGCGATGATATCGTATACCACAACTATTTTGATATCAGCATTGCAGTTTCTACGCCACGTGGCCTAGTGACTCCAGTACTAAAAGATTGCGATAAGCTATCTGTTGCTGAAATCGAAAAAGGTATTCGTGAATTAGCACTTAAAGGTCGTGATGGTAAGTTAACACTTGACGACATGACGGGTGGTAACTTCACTATCACTAACGGTGGTGTGTTCGGTTCGTTACTATCAACACCTATTATTAACTTACCGCAGTCTTCAATTTTGGGTATGCATAAAATCCAAGATCGTCCAATGGCTGTGAATGGTAAAGTTGAAATTCTTCCTATGATGTATTTGGCATTATCTTATGATCATCGCCAAATAGATGGTAAAGAATCTGTTGGCTTCTTAGTAACAATTAAAGAGTTACTTGAAGATCCAACTCGTTTATTACTGGATGTTTAATTCAGTAGTATAAAATATAAGCTGTGAGTCATATTCACAGCTTTTTTTTTGCGCCTTTGGTCGTACTGGGGTTTTCATGTTAAGCCTTGGGATCTATACTAGGTGCGCAATTTGGGATAGCTGTCTATTTATAAAAATAGTCAGCTCTTTTAGTATAAAAAATTGGATAAAGCATCATGAATTTGCATGAGTATCAGGCAAAACAACTTTTTGCCGAATATGGTTTACCAGTTTCTCAAGGTTTCGCTTGCGATACACCTGAAGAAGCTGCAGCAGCTGCTGAGAAAATCGGCGGTGATATGTGGGTTGTTAAAACTCAGGTTCACGCAGGTGGACGTGGTAAAGCTGGCGGTGTAAAGCTAGTTAAAACTATCGACGAAGTTAAAGCGTTTGCAGCTAACTGGTTAGGTAAAAACCTAGTTACTTACCAAACAGACGAGAATGGTCAGCCAGTTGCTAAAATTTTAGTAGAAAGCTGTACTGATATCGCCAACGAATTGTACTTAGGTGCAGTTGTTGACCGTGCATCTCGCAAAGTTGTTTTCATGGCGTCTACTGAAGGCGGTGTTGAAATTGAAACTGTTGCTGAAGAAACACCAGAGCTTATCCACAAAGCAGAGATCGACCCATTAGTAGGTCCTCAAGCTTACCAAGCACGTGAACTAGGTTTTAAATTGGGTCTTAACCCAGTACAAATGAAACAGTTCGTACAGATCTTTATGGGTCTTGGTAAAATGTTTACTGATTTCGATTTCGCACTACTTGAAATCAACCCGCTTGTTATCACTGATGAAGGTAACCTTCACTGTCTTGACGGCAAAATCGGTATCGATGGTAATGCACTTTACCGTCAACCTAAAATGCGTGATTTCCACGATCCATCACAAGAAGATGCACGTGAAGCTCATGCAGCAAGTTTTGAACTTAACTACGTTGCATTAGACGGTAACGTTGGTTGTATGGTTAACGGTGCAGGCCTAGCAATGGGTACTATGGACATCGTAAACCTACACGGTGGCAAGCCTGCAAACTTCCTAGATGTTGGCGGCGGCGCGACTAAAGAACGTGTATCAGAAGCATTCAAAATCATTCTTTCTGATGACAACGTTAAAGCCGTTTTAGTTAACATCTTCGGTGGTATCGTTCGTTGTGACATGATCGCTGAAGGCATCATTGGTGCAGTTAAAGAAGTTGGCGTAAACGTACCAGTAGTTGTACGTTTAGAAGGTACTAACGCTGAGCTAGGTCGTGAAGTTCTTAAGAACTCTGGTCTAGATATCATTGCTGCTGAATCACTAACAGACGCGGCTGAAAAAGTTGTTGCTGCTGCGGAGGGCAAATAATGTCTGTATTAATCAATAAAGATACAAAAGTTATCTGTCAAGGTTTCACCGGTGGCCAAGGTACTTTCCACTCTGAGCAAGCGCTTGAGTACGGTACACAAATGGTTGGTGGTGTAAGCCCAGGTAAAGGCGGTCAAACGCACCTTGGTCTTCCAGTATTTAACACTGTACGTGATGCTGTAGAAGCAACTGGCGCAACTGCATCAGTTATCTATGTACCAGCACCTTTTTGTAAAGATGCTATCTTAGAAGCAATCGATGCGGGCATCGAGCTAATCGTTTGTATCACTGAAGGTATCCCTACACTTGATATGGTTGACGTTAAAGTTAAACTAGATCAAACAGGTACTCGTATGATCGGTCCTAACTGTCCAGGTGTTATCACTCCTGGTGAGACTAAGATTGGTATCATGCCTGGTCACATCCACAAACCTGGTAAAGTAGGTATTGTTTCTCGCTCTGGTACTTTAACGTACGAAGCTGTTAAACAAACTACAGATGCAGGTTTCGGTCAGTCTACCTGTGTTGGTATTGGTGGCGACCCAATTCCTGGTACTAACTTTATCGACGTTTTAGAAATGTTCGAAAAAGATCCACAAACTGAAGCGATCGTAATGATCGGTGAAATCGGTGGTACTGCAGAAGAAGAAGCTGCAGAGTACATCAAAGCTAACGTTACTAAGCCTGTTGTTTCTTACATTGCTGGTGTTACTGCACCAGAAGGTAAGCGTATGGGTCATGCTGGCGCAATCATCGCTGGCGGTAAAGGTACTGCTGATGAGAAATTTGCTGCATTAGAAGCTGCGGGCGTAAAAACTGTACGTTCACTTGCTGATATCGGTAAAGCACTTAAAGAAAAAACTGGCTGGTAATAACCCGCTATGTTTTGAAAAAAAGGCTCACTTAGTGAGCCTTTTTTATTGTCATTATTCATAAAGTATTATGTCTAGATAATGATGAATTTCAGAATCTTTAGCTGTTTATTTAATAATAAAAATCAATAGCTTGTTTCAATAAAATCTACTGGTAATAATCAAAACTGCCGTTATAATGTGCGATTGCTTTTTATCATTGGAAGATCTAGCAGTAATGCGAATAATTTATTTTACAGTCTACCTTGTATGCTTTTGTTGCTCTTTCAATTTATTTTCATCTACTTCATTTCGTACCGCATTTTTAGTAACCGAACAACGCGCATTAGCTGAACCAAATCAGTTGATCGAAGAATTAGTTCTTACACAAGCAGCTCAGGGTATTTCTACCACTGAACACGCTTATAATAATACTTTGTTAGCGCGGCTGTATTTATTTAAAGGTGATATCGCACGTTCACAAAGTTACTTTGAACTTGCCCAACAACAACTGCCTAAAGACGATGATTGGATCCAAGGTTATTGGTTAATGTATCGGAGTGTTTTTTCTTTAGAAGAAGGGCTGTTACCTGAAAGTATTAAACAAATCCGCTTAGCACAAAATGCCTTTACTCAAGCAAACGATTTAGAGATGTTGGTACAAGCTGAGTCTATTGAAGGAGCTCTGTTGCTCTGGCAAGAGGAATACCCTAAAGCAATAGAAATTATCGAAAATGCCTACATTGAAGCGAAAACTACGAATATGTCATCAACTACCATGCTTTATGTTTATGATAGTTTAGCGGCATATTATTCGACCATGTCACTATTTGAGAAAGGTGAGCAATATGCAGTTTTGGCGCGCGATATCGCCAGCAAAAACGGCGATGTTGTCAATGGTTTGCCTGTTATCTATATCTTATGCATGACATATGAGCGCGCTGAAAAACTTGATTCAGCGGCGGCTTGTTATGAAGAAATGATAATGTTATCAGCAATGGTAAAAGCACCGCGCTATCTTTTTTTGGCACCAGCTGGTAAGGCAAATGTCGCTCTGAAGCAAAAAAAATATTCGCAAGCGTTGCAACTACTATACTTGGCTAAAAGTTATGTCAATAAAGTGATTGTAAATCCAGCGCATATAATTGCGTTAAATAATGGATTTGCTAAAACTTTCTTAGCATTACAGCAACCAGAGCAAGCACTTGAATATATTCAAGCATCAGAGTTATTGTTGACTGATTACGATAGGCCGCTTAATAACCGTTACAGCCGTAATACACTTAGCTTAAAGGCGCAAAGCCTAGAACAATTAGGTCGTTTTGCAGAGGCTACTAATGCACTGAAGTTATTGATTAAGCTTACAGAGCAAGCAAAAGAAACAACGCAGCAGAAACTCGAGCAAGAAGCACGCTCACGATTTGAATCTACTCAACAAGATATCAAATTGCAGTTGGCTGAAGAGAAATTAAAATACCAACAAATTACTTTAGATAAGTTAGCTAAAGAAGGACAGTTACAAGCAGCCTATTCTGTTATTGGTATATTAGCGATATTAAGCATTACAATTTTCGCATTAAATCAACGCAAAGCATATTTACGAAGCCAACGCAGAGCAAATACAGATCCACTCACTGGAGCTCATAACCGTCGCTATATTCTCGATTTTATTGCATCGCAACTTATCGGGAAGCAACAAAACTTTTCAGTTTCAATTTTAGATATTGATCATTTTAAACAAGTAAATGATCAATATGGTCATGATATCGGTGATCAAGCCCTAATTGCTTTTAGCGCGTTACTTACTGAGCAGTTAGCTGATACTGAGTATCAATTTGCTCGCTTTGGTGGTGAAGAGTTTATTGTGGTAATGCCAAACTTAACACTTGCACAAGGACATGATTTTATCGGTAACTTATGCATTTGTTTAAAATCGTTAAGCTTGACCGATAAAAAAATCACTTTAACAAGCAGTGCAGGGGTCGCACAAATGCAGCCAGGACTCGCCCTTAATACGTTATTAAAAATTGCTGACACAAACCTTTACCATGCTAAAAATACTGGCAGGGATAAGGTCTGTAGTTAACATGAACTCAGCTTAAGGGTGTCATTATCGACAAGCTCGCTATTATAGATAATGATTGATATGTTGAAAAAATCGCACAGTGATATCTTGGCGCTCTTTATTAATAGATAATGGTTCGATGAGTGTACGGATCACACTTTCAACTTGATTCATAAACCGACCGTGGCCAATTCCTTGTTCGTCTTTTTCACTGGCAACAATAACAAAATGCAGTGAATCTACTAGCTTTTCATCATGCCAATAATGACTGTATTGCGTTTTTTGATCGTCGGTTGAAAAGCTCAGCTTTTGCAATTCATGATTGCCATCGTTGTTATCAGTCTTACTGTTTCTAATTATTGGCATCGTACCATTTGCTATCATCGCCGCTAAATGTAAATTTTTGGCGGCGCATTGCTGAATAAATGCGTCATAAAAATACTGGTAAAACTCTGTGAATGTTGGCTTATTAAGTAAATGATGAAACTGAGTTTTAATGGTACGTGTTATTGGGATCGCAAATGTCGTATAAGTCATCTCATTATGTTCTGCGGGGAGTGTACAATGGCGGCTTTGGTAGCGAGGGTAGAGTCCTCTAAGTTTATAACCGTAGCTTTCTTTACATCCTTTCGCTTTGGCGAACAAGTCATAGGTTAAATGCTGATGATCACGCACTTTTATTGCTGTTTCATCGATCAATAATGTGCTTTGTAGGTATTCGAGTACTTTTTTAACACGGGTATGGAATATGGCAGCATTCGCACGCAAGTCTTCACCAGTAGCAAGGAAGAGCAAGCGAATTTTTTTACTGGGTTTGCTGCTGTCGTAAATGCATTTATGCGCTTCATGGTAACGCGGGTTATAAAAGAATAAAATTTGCTTTTCTGTTTGTAAACAATACGACTCTTCATGAAACCTAACAACGGGAAGCTTATCGTTTGCTATCAAATGTACATTGTGTAGCTCGTATTCATCACATGAGGAGAATAGCTGTCGTGCTAAACGTTCATAACATTGCTGTATATTGCTAAAACGTGCGTATAAATCGGCACTGGGTACGAACTCCGCTAAGATATATTGGTTTGCGCGTGCAGTAGTTGGGATATAAACGCGATGCTGTGAAAGTGAAGCCATTATTTTCTCCTTAAAAGAATTACTTTAATGACGCCACTGTAGCTTGGTTGAATGACTGTTTTATTGCGCTAGAACAATTTATCGCCATTAAGAGGTTAAATAACAACCCAGACGTGGTTCTTCAGCTAGTATTTTCCGCTAATCACACAGTATGTAATAAACCCGCATCTATTACTGTATGTTAAGGTTTGTTTTTATAATATACCCAAACCACCTCAATATGCAGAATTCAGCGTTTCACAGGGGCTTAATATCAAGGCGTTACTTTGCAACAATGATAGTCCCTTTTAAGAAGTAACAACGATGAGAGTAAATGCCTGCGAAACGCCCAACGGGTTGGTTTAAAAGCGATTTATACTGCGTTATTGATTTTACCAATAGAACCACTATTATTTGCAATCAATGCCTTGCCTAAATCGCTTTTAATTCCAACTGAAACTCGCATCTTGGGGTGGTTTGGGTATAATGCAGTAGTTTTGTCACCATGCACTATTGTGAGGATTGTATTCCTATGGCGGAAATTGAGAATCGCCCAAGTAACTTTATAAGAACCCGTATTGATGAAGATTTAGCATCAGGTAAACATGCGTCTACACATACTCGTTTTCCACCAGAGCCAAATGGTTTTTTACATATTGGTCATGCTAAATCAATTTGTTTAAATTTTGGTATAGCGCAAGACTACAGTGGTCAATGTAATTTACGTTTTGATGATACTAACCCTGAAAAAGAAGATATTAACTACGTTAATTCAATCAAAGAAGATGTTCAGTGGTTAGGTTTTAACTGGGATGGTGAAATAAAGTATTCGTCAAATTATTTTGATACTTTGTATGACTATGCTGTAGAGCTTATCAATAAAGGCTTAGCCTATGTTTGCTTTTTAACAGCTGATCAAGCGCGTGAATATCGCGGCACGTTAAAAGAGCCTGGTAAAAATAGTCCAACCCGTGATACTAGTCCTTCAGAAAACCTAGCACTATTTGAAAAAATGCGTGCTGGTGAATTTAAAGAAGGCGAGTGTGTACTACGTGCAAAAATCGATATGGCCAGCTCATTTATGGTGCTGCGTGATCCTATTATTTATCGTGTTCGATTTGCACACCATCATCAGACCGGTGATAAATGGTGCATTTACCCAATGTATGACTTTACGCACTGTATCTCAGATGCGCTAGAGGGCATTACCCATTCATTGTGTACACTTGAATTTCAAGATAACCGCCGTTTATATGATTGGGTGTTAGATAACATCAGTCTTGAATGTCATCCACAACAAATTGAGTTTTCAAGGTTAAACCTTGAATACACTATAATGTCAAAGCGTAAGCTAAATGATTTAGTGGTCAATGAGTATGTTGAAGGGTGGGATGATCCGCGTATGCCTACCATTGCAGGTCTTCGCCGTCGTGGTTATACACCAGCATCAATTCGTGAATTTTGCTTACGTATTGGCGTAACCAAACAAGAAAACATGGTTGAAATGGGCATGCTTGAAGCCTGTATCCGTGAAGACTTAAACGAACATGCTCCACGTGCCATGGCCGTTCTCGATCCGGTTAAAATCATCATTGAAAACTATGCTGTTGATACCGTTGAAACCTTATCAATTGCAAATCATCCAAATGATGAAAGTATGGGTCGTCGTGATGTTCCGTTCACCCGTGAAATTTATATTGAACGTGAAGACTTCAAAGAAGAAGCAAATAACAAATTCAAGCGCTTAGTACTTGATAAAGAAGTTCGTTTACGTGGTGCTTATGTTATTAAAGCAGAGCGTGTTGAAAAAGACGAAAATGGCGAAATAACCACGATTTTCTGTAGCTATGATCCACAAACGCTGGGCAAAAACCCAACTGATGGACGTAAAGTGAAGGGCGTTATCCACTGGGTGTCAGCCAGTGAGTCAATCACCGCAGAAGTTCGTTTATATGATCGGTTATTCAGCGTACCAAATCCTGCAGCAGCTGAAGACTTTGCAACAACTTTAAATCCTGATTCATTAGTGGTTTTAGCAAACGCAAAACTTGAGCCATCACTTGCTAATGCAGAGCCTGCACAAGGTTTTCAATTTGAACGTACAGGGTACTTCAGCCGTGATACTAAGTCAGAGAACATTGTTTTTAACCAAACAGTTGGTTTACGTGATTCTTGGACTAAAACGCAGCAGTAGTTTTTTATCCCTTCGCTCAAAGGCGAGGGGATAAAAGTAACAGACATAAAAAAACCTGCAATTTGCAGGTTTTTTTTATTCAGCTAATAAATTATTGGCTATCAGCAAATGCTTTACATGCTGCAGTGTCAGTACACTCGCCATACAGATAAAGAGAGTGGTTGGTTAATTTAATACCATTTTCTTCTGAAATTTCAAGTTGACGACGTTCAATCATTTCATCTTCAAATTCAACAACTTTACCACATTTTAAACATACAAGATGATCATGGTGTGTGCTACCAGAGAGTTCAAATACTGACTTACCGCCTTCAAAATGGTGACGGCTAACAATACCCGCATCATCAAATTGGTTAAGTACGCGGTACACAGTAGCAAGGCCAATTTCTTCACCTAGGTCCAAAAGAATTTTGTAAACATCTTCAGCGCTGATGTGTTGGTTATCTGGAGATTGTAAAATCTCTAAAATTTTAATACGCGGCAAAGTTACTTTTAAGCCGGCTTTTTTTAATTCCAAGTTATGATCAGTCATTAAATCTGTCTCAATTATATTTGGTTATACTAGACACCTTACAAAGATGTACACGACACATTAGCAACGATAAGAATAACGTGCCTAGTCATTAAGTGCAAAGATCAATTGCTAGAAATACTTATAAAATGTGTAATAGGAAAACGAACGTCACTATTTTATACGATTACTAGCAATAAAGTGCATTTAATCAGCAAGTTCACTTAAACACATTTCTTCATAAACTTGTGCTGACCATGCTTTTACACGTTGTTCAGTAAGCTCTGGTTGACGGTCTTCATCAATGCCTAAACCAACAAAATGGTTGTCATCAGCCATGCCTTTCGAGGCTTCAAAATCATACCCTTGTGTTGGCCAATGACCCACAACAATAGCGCCACGCTCAGTAACGATGTCATTGATCATACCCATCGCATCAAGGAAGTATTCAGCGTAGTCTTCTTGATCGCCACAGCCAAAAATAGCCACAAGCTTGCCATCAAAATCAACTTCTTCTAATTCAGGGAAAAAGTCATCCCAATCACATTGTGCTTCACCATAATACCAAGTAGGAATGCCAAATAAGATTAAATCAAATTCTGCGATCTGTTCTTTTGAACTTTTAGCAATATCATGCACAGCCACTAACTTTTTACCCAATTCTTTTTGGATCATTTTAGCTACGTGTTCTGTGTTACCTGTGTCACTTCCGAAAAAAATACCTACACTTGCCATGGATTTAAAACCTTTTATCTATCAATAGCCAATCTTTCTTGTAAAATAGTTTCAATCAGCGCACTGCGGCTAATATTTTGTGCATCGGCCATATCGCTTAACGCTTGATATAACTGCGATGAAACTTTAAATTCGACACGCTTTAAACCACGTGCTTTATCTCTTTTTATTTGATTACGTTTATTTACCTTTAACTGAACCTCCCTTGGTAGGGGATTCGTTTTTGGTCTGCCGGGGCGTTTTTCGTATTCAAATAAATCGAGCGTTGTTCTATCTGTTTCAGACTTAGCCATGGTTAACCCACACCCGCACCTTGCCAAAAAACTTGAATAAGTCCTTTAGCGATAAAACCAGAACACCCTAAAAATAGCACAAGCCATACTACATAACGGCCAAATTTAGGCACATTACCTTTTTTTAGTACGTCTTGGATAGCCATACCGATAAAAAAGAACACACCGGCTAAGCCAAAGTACAACCCAAGGGTATCAAATTCGTTAATTAACTGACTGACCATCAACGTATAACCTTTAAATTAAACGGCGCGTACTATAGCATATAAAATTGTAATAATTTAGTGCGCTAAGTCAAAAATACGTGATTAAATTTTGCTTTATTAAGCCATTAAAAAATCATTGATAGACTTATTAACCGCCATTGGTTTTTGGGCATGCAACCAATGACCTGCGCCATGAATAATTTTTGCTTTTGCGTTGCTAAATTGAGCCATAATAGCTTCACGATATTCAGGCAATATATAATCAGAATCGTTCCCTTTGATAAATAAAGTATCGCATAAACAAGAATCATTTGCTTTAATATTTGCTAAAATATTGCGATATTTTTCACTTAGGGTAGTCAAATTAAAGCGCCACTGCAGTTCACCAAGTTCGTTTTTCGCATAGCTTTTTAGCAAAAACTGGCGAACACCTAATTCAGGTATTAGCTGCGTCATTAATTTATCCGCTTCTTTGCGGTCATTAATAGCATGGCTTTTTACCAGCTTTAATGCCGCAATGATATCATCATGACGACTTTGATATGCAACAGGAGCGATATCTAATACTACGAGCTTATTTACTGAGCTTGGATTAATATGTGCTATTTGCATAGCAACTTTCCCGCCCATAGAATGACCGACTAAATGGGCTTTATCAATACTTAAATGGTCCATTAAGGCGAGTACGTCGTCAGCCATTGCCGGGTAATCCATAATATCACTGTGTGGTGAACGGCCATGGTTACGTAAATCAAGATTCGTTACGGTAAAATTTTCTGCCAATGCATTGGCTATAACATTTAAATTTTCCAGTGAACCAAACAATCCATGGATCAAAATTACATGCGGCCCTTGGCCAGTTTGTTTGTAATTTAACAGCATCACAGTTTCCAAAAACAATTTCATAAAAGTGTGCCTAGTTTGCCTAGTGAAATAACAAATTGCAAAACATAGAGAATTAAATCAGGTTTGGGTATAATCAGCATGGATGAAAAAAATGTGACCCGTAACGACAGGAATAACATGAAAAAAATTGACATAGACGACGAGTTATATCAATACATTGCAAGTAACACTCAAAGTATAGGCGAAAGCGCCTCAACTATTTTACGTCGTTTATTAAATATTCACGGCGAAAATGATTTAGCCGCGCAAGAAAAACCAGAACAGCCCGTCACCCATGAGGTTGCAAAGACGACTCAAACAACTGAACACACCTCATCGACCGAGAATAAAAAGTCAGCCGCTGTCACACCATTGACACAAGCGCATGCCAGTGTTTTTAATATACTCAATAAAGAAGAGTTGGCGATGCAAAAAGGCGTAGTAGGGCGCTTTTTGTTTATTTTATCTGCTTTACATAGAACTCATAAAACTGATTTTTCAGCGGTATTGGATGTGCAAGGGCGTGATCGCGTTTACTTCGCAACCAGCAAAGAAGCGTTAGTAAACAGTGGCAGCAGTATGAATCCAAAAAACATTACCGACAGTGAATACTGGGTAATGACCAACTCAAATACTACCCGTAAGAAAATGATGCTACACGAAGTGGCACTTGGCTTAGGCTATAGTGCTGAACAAGCTGAAAAAATTCGAGACTACTTATAAAGGAAATGTAATGGCGATTCATTCCGGTGCAGGGAAACCTGCAACACAATCAGATTTAGTAAATGTACCAAAATTAGTATCTGCTTATTATTTAAATGAACCCGATCTAGAGCAAAACCCTGAACATTGTGTTGCTTTTGGTACTTCAGGGCACCGAGGTTGTTCATATGATGTGAAATTCAATGAATCTCACATTCTCGCCATTACTCAAGCAATTTGTGATTACCGAAAACAAAATAATATTTTTGGACCGCTATTCTTAGGTAAGGATACGCACGCGTTAAGTGAGGCGGCTTACAATTCAGCGATTGAAGTGCTTGTTGCTAACGAAGTACAAGTGATCACGCAAGAAAACGACGATTTTACACCTACACCGGTGATTAGCCACGCGGTCGTGTGTCATAACAAATTACATCCTCATGAATTAGCTGACGGTATTGTTGTTACACCTTCACATAATCCTCCAGAAGACGGCGGTTTTAAATATAACCCACCTAATGGTGGCCCGGCAGATACTGACGTTACTAAGTGGATAGAAGACAGAGCAAATCAACTACTACTAGAAGATTTAGTTGAAGTTGAGCTATTCCCATTTGCAAAAGCAGCCCGTTCAGGTTTTATTAAATACCAAGATTTAATGACTCCTTATATTGAAGATCTGATTAATGTTGTTGATGTAAAAGCGATTGCAAAAGCAAATATTAAAGTGGGTATTGATCCGCTCGGTGGTTCAGGGATCAACTTTTGGCCTATTATCGCCGAAAAATTTGCTTTAGATTTAACAGTCGTCAATGAAAGTGTCGATCCGCGCTTTGCATTTATGCCACTTGATAAAGATGGCAAAATTCGTATGGATTGCTCATCACCTTATGCGATGGCAAACTTAATCGCCCTTAAAGATGATTTTGATATAAGCATTGGCAATGATCCAGACTATGATCGCCATGGTATTGTAACTCCTGACGGCTTAATGAATCCTAATCACTTTTTAGCGGTTGCCATTGATTACTTATTAAATCATCGTGATTGGTCCAAAAACGTTGAAATTGGCAAGACACTTGTTTCAAGTGCGATGATTGACCGAGTAGTTGCCCGTAATAATCGTCAAGTGCGAGAAGTACCTGTTGGTTTTAAATGGTTTGTCGAAGGGCTAAGTACTGGAACACTCGCGTTTGGCGGTGAAGAAAGTGCCGGGGCATCATTCCTTCGTTTTGACGGTACAGTATGGAATACCGACAAAGACGGTTTCATCATGGGTTTATTAGCCGCGGAAATTTTAGCTGTAACAGGAAAAACTCCATCAGCACTTTATAAAGAGCTTGAGCTCGAATTTGGTGCGCCTATATACAAACGTATAGATGCACCTGCAAGTTCTGCCCAAAAAGAGCGACTTAAAGGGCTAAGTGCGAAAGATGTTACGGCAGATACACTTGCGGGCGAGCCTATTTTACAAAAGCTAACTCATGCGCCTGGTAATAATGCCGCTATTGGTGGTTTAAAAGTAGTTACTGAAAACGGCTGGTTTGCAGCGCGTCCATCAGGGACTGAAGACATTTATAAAATTTACCTTGAATCATTCAAAGGTGAAGAACATTTAGCGCTATTAGAAAAAGAAGCCAAGAAGTTGGTTGATTCAGTGATTAGTTAATACGCTTAGACTATTTTATAACGGCTGATTTATTCAGCCGTTTTTGTTTCTCATTTGCATAATAATATGAAGGCATTTGGATTATGACAGCCAACTCAGAGTATTTAAACGAATTACAACAGCAAGGCGATTTTTTAACTCTCAGCCGTAATAATGAATGGCACTTAGCACCGAGTGCTTTTACTTTAAGTAATGGTACCACTGTAACTATTCATGACACCGGCGTTATAGAGTTTCAACCAAAATGCGCTACTACAATCGATGTGGTACTTTCAAGTGCGATCCATGGTAATGAAACCGCACCTATTGAAATTTGCGATGAATTAATTAAGCGTATTATCTTAGGCGATTTACAACTAGCACAGCGTGTACTGTTTATTTTTGGTAACCCGCAATCAATTAATATTGACAAGCGTTTTGTAGAAGAAAATCTAAACCGTTTATTTAATGGTCATCACACTGTCGAAGGTGTAAAGATGAATAATGAGCGCACACGAGCGGCCAAGCTTGAACAATATGTTAGTGACTTTTATCAACGCGGTGGGCAGCAGCGAGAGCGCTGTCATTACGATTTGCATACTGCTATTCGTGGTTCAAAAAATGATAAATTTGCTGTATATCCATTTTTACATGGTAAACCGTGGAAAAAGTCGCAACTACAGTTTTTATTAAGCTGTGGAGTAAATACGGTGCTAATGATGAAATCACCAGCCACCACTTTTAGTTACTATTCTTCTTTTGTTCATGGTGCAGATTCATTTACCGTTGAACTTGGTCAAGTAAAACCGTTTGGTGAAAATGATATGAGTCGTTTTGCGAAAACCAAAGCGACCCTAATCGCATTAATTAGCCAAAAAGAAGTGATATATAAAGAATTTGATGCAAGTGACTTTGAGTTATTTGCTGTGCACCGATCAATCAATCGCACTGAACACGATTTTTCGTTTCCTTTTTCGGATGATGCCGAGAATTTTACCGGGTTTAGCAAAGGTGATTTACTCGCAACGGATGGTCAGACCTGTTATTACGCAGATGTTGAAGGCGAAGCAATTATATTTCCTAATGCCGATGTTGCCCTTGGACAACGTGCATTATTAACGGTAATACCATTACAACTGACTGATAATATTATTTAATTTGTTGCTTTGCCGATCAGCTCAAATCGTTAACTATATGATTGTATATACTTTATGCTCTTGTATAGTTAACTTTCCAATGCCACTGTCGCCAATTAACTTTGTTTCGTCTATGATTAGTTGAATAACACTTTACGTTAACGTAAAGTGTTAGCAGCTTTAATTTAAATACAGTACAGTTTCTGCAAAGTTTATCCTGCAGAGCACAGCCAATAATAACAACTGACTTGTACTGTTTACGACAACAAAAGAAGGTAGGTTATGAGCAATCCAAATAACGTATCGCTGAATATTAGTCACGATCTTTCATTTATTGACGGTCATGCCTTAAATATTCCGACCTTGAGTATTTTAAACGAGGATGGCGATATCCACGACGGTGCAACAGCCCCCGATATTGATGAAAGTACTGCGCTGCGCTTGTATGAAACAATGCGTTTTATTCGTGCACTTGATGAGCGTATGCAAGCTGCTCAACGCCAAGGCCGGGTAAGCTTTTACATGCAATGTTTAGGCGAAGAGGCGGCAGTGACAGCGTCTGCTGCGGCACTTGATCAAGACGATATGATCATGGCGCAATACCGTGAGCAGGCTGCACTTCATTATCGTGGCTTCACACTTGATCAGTTTATGAATCAAATGTTTTCAAATGAGTTGGATTTAGGTAAAGGTCGCCAAATGCCAATTCACTACGGTTCAAGTGCACTTAATTACATGACTATCTCATCGCCGCTAGGCACTCAAATACCGCAAGCAACAGGTTACGCGTACGGCCAAAAAATTAAACACATAGATGCAAAATCAGGTGAGCTAAGCTCAACGATAGATAACATAACTATCTGTTACTTTGGCGAAGGGGCTGCTTCAGAAGGAGACTTTCATGCTGGTTTAAATATGGCCGCAGTGCATAAGTCACCGGTTATATTTTTTGCTCGCAATAACGGTTATGCGATTTCAACTCCTGCGGATGAGCAATTTAAGGGCGACGGCATCGCTTCTCGTGGCGTAGGTTACGGTATTAAAACGATTCGTGTTGATGGTGCTGATGCACTTGCTGTTTATGCCGCAACTAAAAAAGCCCGTGAACTTGCCACTAAAACAGGTGAGCCGATTTTAATTGAATCGATTGCATATCGCCTTGGCGCGCATTCTACATCAGATGATCCTAGTGGCTATCGTTCAAAAGACGAAGAAGCGAATTATCAGTCTTGTCCAATCGAACGTTTTCGCAAATGGTTAATTAAGCAAAACTGGCTTAATGAAGAAGAAGACAATAAAGCCAAAGAGCAAATTCGTGAAGATATCCTAGCCGCGTTAAAACGCGCTGAAGTGATTGCAAAACCGGCGTTAGAAGAGTTGGTGTCGGATGTATATGATACACCGATCCCTTCTTTGCAACGTCAATACGAGCAATTGAAAACGCATATCAAGCAACACCCCGATGCTTACCCAGTAACTGCAGGGAGAATTAAGTAATGGCTAAAATGAATATGTTACATGCGATTAATTCTGCCCTTGATATAACCATGGCTGAACATCCGCAAGCGTGTATTTTTGGTGAAGATGTTGGCTATTTTGGCGGCGTATTTCGCGCAACGTCTGGACTACAAGACAAATATGGTCAGCACCGTGTATTTAATACACCATTAACCGAACAAGGGATCATGGGTTTTGCTAATGGCTTAGCAGCGTTTGGCGCACCAGCACTTGCTGAAATTCAATTTGCCGATTATATCTTTCCAGCCTTTGACCAAATAGTAAATGAGTCTGCTAAATTTCGTTATCGTAGCGGTAACGAGTTTAATGTTGGCAACCTGACTATCCGTACTCCTTACGGTGGTGGTATTGCCGGCGGTTTATATCATTCACAATCACCTGAAGCTTATTTTGCACATACCCCGGGACTTAAGATTGTTGTCCCTCGCAACCCTTACCAAGCAAAGGGCTTATTACGTGCTGCAATTAAAGATGATAATCCAGTTATTTTCTTTGAGCCTAAACGTTTATATCGTGCATCAACGGGTGAAGTTCCTGAACAAGATTACAGCATTGAACTGGGTAAAGCTGAAATAGTTAGTGAAGGTACGGATGTAACACTACTTGCTTGGGGCGCACAGATGGAAATCATCGAAGATGCTGCAAAACGTGCAAGTGAGCAAGGTATTAGTTGTGAAGTGATTGATCTACGCAGTATTTTACCATGGGATATGGAAACGATTGTTAACTCAGTGACAAAAACAGGGCGACTTATTGTTAGCCATGAAGCACCAATCACTAATGGTTTTGGTGCAGAAATTGCGGCGACAATCCAACAAGAATGTTTTTTGCATTTAGAATCACCTATCTTACGTGTTTGCGGCTTAGATACTCCGTATCCATTAGCGCTTGAAAAAGAATATGTACCTGATGCGTTGAAAGTGCTCGCAGCAATCAAGCAATCGGTCGAATTTTAGGAGTCATCATGGCAAAAGATTTTATTTTACCGGATATCGGTGAAGGTATCGTTGAATGTGAAGTTGTTGAATGGTTAGTAGCCGAAGGCGACACCGTAGCTGAAGATCAACCGATTTGTGATGTAATGACAGACAAAGCACTGGTGCAAATTCCTGCGGTTCATGATGGTGTGATCAGTAAGCTCTATTATGCTAAAGGGGATATTGCTTTAGTGCATGCCCCGCTGTTTGCAATGGATGTAGCTGGTGAGACTACAGCCGATCATACTCAACCAGAAACAACCAGCGCGATAGAACACACGCAAACAAATACTCACGCTGAAGTCGTTGAGGATTTTATCCTTCCCGATATTGGTGAAGGAATTGTTGAGTGTGAAATTGTTGAGTGGTTAGTCAGCGAAGGCGATTTGATAGAAGAAGACCAAGCCGTTTGTGATGTAATGACAGATAAAGCACTGGTACAAATTCCAGCTAAATATACCGGCACAGTGGTAAAACTTTATTATGCTAAAGGGGATGTTGCACAAGTACACAGTCCACTTTTTCAAATGTCGATTGCAGGCACTCAAGCAAACGTTGTCGATATCAATGATGCATTAGTGAAAGCACAAACCAAAGCGGTAGAGCAAAAACCAGCAGTAGTTGAAAAGTCAGTGACAGCCCCTGTAATTAATAAAAAGGCGGTCGCATCACCGGCAGTAAGACGCAAAGCACGTGAACTTGATGTTGATCTAACCACAGTCCCAGGCAGTGGTAAGAATGGCCGTATTTACAAAGAGGACATTGAACAGTTTGTGAAAGGGGAAGTGCCAAATAGTATTGATACATCACCACTGCAAACGAAGCCTGACGTTACGAAAACCACAGCTAGCGACACTGGCGGCATGCGTATTGAGCCAATTAAAGGCATCAAAGCAGCAATGGCTAAACAAATGGTTGCTTCGGTAACGACTATCCCACATTTTACATTTTGTGATGAGATTGATTTAACAACTTTGATTGCTTTGCGCAGTGATTTAAAAGAGCAATATAAGCAACAAGGCGTTAAATTGACAATGATGCCATTTTTCATCAAGGCCTTATCGCTGGCTATGAAAGAATTTCCGGTATTAAACTCGAAAATAAATGATGAATGCACTGAGCTTAGCTACTTTGATGATCACAATATCGGTATGGCAGTTGACTCTAAAATTGGTTTGTTAGTGCCAAATATCAAACAATGTCAAACAAAGAGTATTGTTGATGTAGCCAATGAAGTAACGCGATTGACGGATGCTGCCCGTGAAGGACGTGTTAGCCCTGACGATCTCAAAGGCGGCACAATTAGCATTTCTAATATTGGTGCGATTGGCGGAACAGTTGCGACGCCAATTATCAACAAGCCAGAAGTGGCGATTGTGGCATTGGGTAAATTACAACATCTACCGCGTTTTGATGCCAAAGGGCAAGTGGTGTCTGCTGCAATTATGCAAGTTAGTTGGTCAGGCGATCACCGAGTGATTGATGGGGCCACGATAGCGCGATTCAATAACTTGTGGAAATCGTATTTAGAAAACCCAGCCAAAATGATGATGGCAATGAGTTAAGCGTAGCTCTTAATTATTCATTTTATCAAAGCTCAGCAGTCGCTGAGCTTTTTTATGTCAGTGACTTACACCCCAAAGAAATATAAGCCATAGCCAACGAGTAAAGCGGGAATTGCCGAATATATTGTTGCCACAAATGCGGCACGTGGTGCCATTGCGATTGCAGGGAAAAGGGCATCGCCGTCATTTGATATTGCATTCGCAGCTAAGGCACTAAAGGGAATGATGCCTTGAATATACAATGTAGTTACCACTATTTGTGGTCCACAGCCAGGTAAAAAACCAATCAAAACGGCAATTAAAGGCGCTAAGTATGCATAGTGAGTAAACCAGGCTTTTAAATCCACACCGGCAAATGTTACTAATAACTCAAATAGCATAAATGAGGCAACTACCCATGCCGTAACAAAATGGGTGTCTTGCAAAACTTTATATAGCTTTGAAGGGGGCGTTATAGTCTCTTCTTCTGAAGTTACTTGTTGATAGCTTTGACCTTTAGACGACAGCGCCCAAGTGGTAACAGCCAATAGCGCCATAATAGCGCCAAATAAGGTTATTGATTCAGCAAGTAGAGCATCAAAGGCTGAAAAGTCAGTATTGAAAGCAATCATTATTGCCACAATAAGACTGGGCATCATAATAATTTGCCAAATTGATTTACTGACTATAATTGCCTTACTAGGCTGATTTAAGCACTCATCAGCATAATCATTTTTTGCTGGGCGAAGATAATCTTGCTTATGAAATGCATTGACTAAGGATCCGCTGATAATACCAACGCTTAGGCCAATAATCATAATAAGTAAGCCTTCAAGCGGCTTCGTTGCTAATAGTAAAAATGCAGCATCCCCCATGGTCGCTGTTAATACAGCAACGATAGAGCCAAAGCTCGCTTGTCCTTTGGTAAATTGTGTCACTACTATGATAGCGCCTCCGCAGCCAGGTAAAGCTCCTAGTAGTGAAGCAAAACTAATTTCTAACAAGGGTGATTTTTGGCTTAAATAGCCAAGCTCTAAGTGAGGCAACCGATCGATGGCGTAGTAATAGATAAATAAAGTGACGGCAACAAATATACTAACTTGAAAAAACGCATCACTCATTGCCGTCAATGTCATTGCTCGCAAAGGAGCATAAGCTAAACAACACAACAACAATAGCGGTAATAGCAGCCGTTTATTACTGGTAATAAAATGTGTGGACGCTGGAAAACTAATTTTGGGCAGTGAAAGTGAAAACATAAGTGCAACCTAAAAACTATCTAAGTTGCACTTTAGATTTAAATTAAATGAAAATCAATATCATTTGCGTTATTTTCTTTGGAATTCTGAGTTCGCATTCCATTTGGGCCATTGTGGTTGCTCTGAAATATCAAAACCTACTTGATAAAACAGTTGTAAGTCTTGTACAGCTCCCGATAGATCCCATTCATCACGGTATCTGTCACATGGTTGATGGTAACAACCACGTAGCACTAAGCTCATGCGTTTACGATAATTAGCCGTATCTTCGTCAAGTGCTTCACTGCCACCACCCGCATACATCGCTGGAATACCCATGTTGGCGAAAGCAAAATGATCAGAGCGATAGTACCCGCCTGAAGATGGTTTAGGATCGCCGGATACCGTGCGCCCTTGTGTATTAGCTGCCTGTGCTAATAGCGAGTCCATTTCTGATTTACCAATACCAACCACGCTGATATCTTTTACTTTGCCTAGCAAGTTCAAGCTATCCATATTAATATTAGCGACTGTCTTATTTGCTGCTATCACTGGGTGTGCAGCATAATACTTAGATCCTAATAAACCTTGCTCTTCAGCTGTCACTGCCAAGAAAGTCATTGAGCGGCTAGGGTGCTTTGGTAAGCTTGCAAACGCTTCAGCTACTTCAATTAAGCCTGCAGTGCCTGTCGCATTATCATGTGCTCCATTGTAGATTTGGTCGCCTTTACGGTTTTTATCAGTACCTAAGTGATCCCAGTGTGCTGAGTATATAATATGCTCATCTGGTTTTTCACTACCGGGTAAAGTCGCAATGAAGTTATATGAAATTGATTTTTTGATGGTGTTTTTAACCGCAACAGACGCCGTTAAATCGCCCATATCAACATGATAAGCACCTTTTGCTGCATTGGCTTTCGCACTGGCAAAATCTAAACCTGCTTTAGTGAAAAGCTCGTTAGCAACCTCTGTGGTTACCCAACCTTCAACAGCGACTCTGTCCATATTATTGTTTTCTTTTTGAAAACCAAACTGCTCGCCGCTCCATGAGTTTTCAACCACAGACCAAGGGTAAGAGGCAGGTGCAGTTTCATGAACGATGATAGCCCCAGCAGCACCTTGACGGCTGGCTTCTTCGTATTTGTAAGTCCAACGGCCATAGTAAGTCATGGCATCACCGGTAAACAAAGCAGGATCTTTAGTGGCAAAACCAGGGTCGTTGACTAAAATCACCACAGTTTTACCCTTAACATCTAAACCTGCGTAATCATTCCAATTATATTCTGGGGCATTAACACCATAACCAACAAATACCAGTTCAGAGTCTTTAATACTTTGGCGTTCGCTAATGCGACTGCTGCCCATTACCATGTCTTTTTTATACTGGTAATCTTTGCCGCTGATAGTTAACACCATGTTTGGATCTGCTTCAAGAGACACCAACGGAACTTCTTGTAAAAAGCTGTCGCCATTACCTGGTTGATAACCTAGTTTTTTAAATTCTTCAGTAAGGTAAGCTAGTGTGAGTTCTTCACCTTTTGAAGATGGAGCGCGGCCTCCAAATTCATCGGAGGCAAGCACTTTGACATGCTCTGCGAGTTGTTGGGCATTGATTGAATTATACCCTTTGCTAACATCATCAGAGGTGAGACTTGTTGTTGCACATCCTGCAAGTACCGCAGTTGCAAGGAGTGTCAGAGAAAAATAACGTTTCATAGTCGCTCTTTTTTTGTTTTAAGTGAGCTCAGTATAAGAACTTCTATTAAAGAGAACCAGTTTTTGCGGTAAACTCCAACCATAATAATTGTAAAGCTAAAGATACTCATGAAGCGTTTTACCCCTTACGAACAATGGCATAGCGCCAGTTTAGAAAATGGTGCATTTAGCCATTTAAATACACTGTTTTCTTTAAACGGTTTATCCGACTGGCCGCAATGTGCGTGGATTTCATCATTTTTAGATGCTAAAAATGCAAATCAGCAAACAATTCGCTTTGTTGAAGACGCCTGCTTTAGTGAGGAAGAGCGCTATTATGAGCAAATCATTTTTGATACCGGTAAAGTACCAACGCGACAACAAAATTGGCATGACTTATTTGGTGGACTTATCTGGTGTTTATTTCCTAAAACGAAAGCATTGATCAATCAACGCCATGTTGAAGAGATCACACTTCACGGCACTAAAGTACGCTCAAAACACCGCAATGCCTTAACCTTGTTTGATGAATGTGGGGTTGTACTTGCTGTAAGTGATAATGTTTGGCCTGCGTTACTTAAAAATCATCAATGGCAGCAGGCATTTATTGAGCAAAGAGCGTTGTGGGGTAAAACCATTGCGCCATTTATGTTCGGCCACGCTAATTATGAAATGCTAACAAAGCCGTATATTGGTCTGACAGGTAAAGCATTATTTGTAAAAGTACCGAGTGACATATTTTGTAAAGATTTAGCCCAGCAGTATCAGTATATTGATCAAACCCTTTATGAGATGATTAGCGTCGATAACTGTTTAAGGGACAATAGCCAGCTCTCACCATTACCACTGCTAGGCGTACCAGGCTGGTATGATAATAATAACCCCGAGTTTTATAGTAATACGGATTACTTTAGACCAAAACGAAGGACACGAACATGATAGAAGTTACGGGGCTTAAAAAGAAATTTAAGCTAACTAAAGACCATAAAAAAAACAAAGTCGATAAAATAGATCCCCGTGAAGATAAAGATTATTTTCATTCGGTGCGAGATGTCAGCTTTCATTGTAATAAAGGCGAAGTGCTGGGCTTACTCGGCCCTAATGGTGCAGGAAAAACCACCACGCTAAGAATGCTCTCGACTGCGTTAAAACCCGATGAAGGGCAAATAATTATTGCTGGTGAAGACATCATTAAAAAACCACTATTTGGTCGTAAGTCTATTGGTTTTCTATCTGGCAGTACCGGTTTATATGGCCGTTTAACGGTAAAAGAAAATATCGAATATTTTGCAAAACTACACGGTATGAGTAAAGACGCGATTAGAGCACGGTGTGAAGAGTTATTTGATTTACTCGATATGCATAGCTTTATTGATAAACGTGCTGATAATTTATCAACGGGTATGAAGCAAAAAGCCAATATAGCCCGCGCAGTTGTGCACCATCCGGCAGTCGTGGTACTTGATGAGCCGACCACTGGATTAGACATTATGACCACTCAAACGGTGATCGAGTTTATAAAACGGCTTAAAGCGCAAGGGACTCCTGTTATATTTTCAACCCATCATTTAGATGAAGTAGCGCTACTGTGTGACCGCGTTGCGGTGATCAACGAAGGTATCAGTTGTTTTGACGGCAGTCTTGACGAATTTAAAAAAGTGGGTAAAAGCGACGAACTTAATCAAGCGTTTATGAATATATTGACGGAGAAAAATAATGTTTGAAGTATTTAAAAAGGAATTAAAGGAGCTATTACGAGATAAAAAAACACTCATTTTTATTGTCGCATTACCAGTTGCTATCTTTCCATTATTATTTGCGGTGATGGCATTTATTAGTTCTCAAGCAACACTTGAAGCCGAACAAAAAGTTCATACCTATGCCATTATCAATGGCGAATATGCGCAATCATTCACAGATAAAGTTTTTTATCATAAAAGTTTTCAATTATACAAAGGTGATCACACCTTTAATACAGTTGCAGAGCTTACAGAGGCCGTTAAAGCCGGCACCATTGATATGGGTATTTTCTTACCCGCAGATGCCAAACAAAACCTTGATGACGCAAAACAAAGTCAGTGGCAAGTGGTTTATAACGATGCTAAAGCGATTAACTTTTTATTCGACAGAGTAAAAGAGCTTGCTGAAGAATTTGGTAATAAGCTAAGAGCTGAAAAACTATTAAGCTACGGTGTTTCAGTTGAGCAACAAAGTGCAATTATTGATCCAATCAAAGTTGTAAAAGTTGATACTGCTGATAAACGAGAAAATTTAGGTGAGAAAATAGGCGGCTTTATCCCTTACTTACTGATCCCATTAGTATTGATGGGAGCAACATACCCAGCAATTGATTTAGGTGCAGGTGAAAAAGAACGCGGCACATTAGAAACGTTACTATTGACACCAATCACCCGTACGCAACTTGTATTAGGTAAATTTATTACTTTACTTGCAGCGTCAATCGCCACCACAACGATAACCGTGTTGAGTATGGGCGTTTGGATCAGTATCGCGATTTCTTTCATTGATTTGGATGTGATAAAAACAGCATTTAGTTCATTACGCGTATTAGATTTGGCACTCATTTTTATTATTTTATTACCCGTCGCCGCGATTTTTTCTTCTCTTGCGTTAGCAATATCGATTTATGCGCGTAGCTTTAAAGAAGCTCAGAATTACATGACACCACTGAGTATGGGGGTGATATTTCCTATCATTGTTGCTTTACTACCGAATGTTGAGCTAACAGCTAAAACCGCATTTATACCGGTTACTAATGTGGCTTTAGCGATTAAAGAAATTATCAAAGGTACGATTGATTACACGTTACTTGGACTAATCTTTTTAGCGACCGTGATTGTTGCCGGTGCACTATTAGCATTTTGTGTTAAATGGTTTAATAAAGAAGAAGTCTTATTTAGATAATAAATTATATAGAAGTAGGCTGGGCGTGGTTGTTACAATACTCTTAGTTAAATAATAAAAATGACGGGCTAGCTCGTCATTTTTTATTACTATAGTTTCCTTAGAAAAACTAAGAATCGATAAAAAGCGCAGAGATAACTTTTTAATTGCTCTATAATGTAGTTTGTATTTGAAAGCAAACTGGCAATTTTGATGCGCAACTCACTGACATTTTTTAATTTATTTCGCAGTAATAAACTTTCTTTATTAGCATTGCTGTTTTTTTTCATCCTCGCAATACCTGCTTTATATATATTTGAGCTGAAAGTACGCAAAGATGTTTACCAGGTTGCCCAAACCACACTACAGCAAGAGCTTGATACAAAAGCACTGATGTTAAAAGGACATTTAAAAGACAGTGTTTCGTCAATCAACTTTTTAAATGCCACACCGCCTATCAGTGGCATCAGCCGAGCCGCTGCAAATAACCTTATTGATCCACTATTAAATACTCCCATCGCAATATGGCAAACGCGCTTAGCTGAAATATTTAGTGGCTTTATGCGCACTGACCCGCAGCTATTACAAGCCAGATATATTACCCTTGCTGATAATGGTCAAGAAATTGTCCGTGTTGATAGGATCAATGATGCTTTGGTTCGCCTAGAGGGAGACTTATTACAACAAAAAGGGCAGCGGGATTACATGCTTAATGCCAGCAGGTTAGATAGTGAATCTGTCTATATATCACCGATTAACTATAATCGAGAGCATGGCCAAATTCAGATCCCCTACGTGAGTACCTACCGAGTTGCTAAGCCGGTATTTAATAAACAAGGAGCAGTGTTTGCTGTATTAGTAACCAATTATTTTGCTGATGAGTTATTTAATAGTGTTACTTTTAGTTCACCTGCTGGGGTTGATGTTTATCTGTTAAATGATCAGCAGCAGTTTTTATTTCACCCAGATCCTAAACTGCGATTTGGTTTTGAGTTTGGTCAAGACATTACTTGGTCAAGTGTATTTAGTCAAAGCCAAGATATGAGCAGCCAAGCGACTTTACCTTTTCATGATTTACCAAGCCATTATTATTTAAAACAACGTATTAGTTTAGAAAATAACATTAGCATGTTGCCCCTTGAACTTGCGGTATCAATTAATACCGATATTTTGGCAAAAGACGTTGCTAAGCGTCGTGATCATTTTGTGCTGGTAATTATTTCACTTTTCACTGCTTTGTGGTTATTAGTGTGGTTATACCAAAGGTATATAAACCGCAAATTAGAGTTTCACTCCTTGAAGGAGCGTAATAACAAGATTATTGAAAATTCCCTCGATGCAATCTTAACAGTACAAGAGGATGGGCTTATCAGTAATGCCAATAAAACAGCGTTGCAGTTCTTTGATATCATTATTGATCACACCAAATTCACGCAATTATTTACGCTTGCTGAAAGTGATAATTCATGTATTGATGAAACCATAGCGCAGGGGTCAAAACCATCATTTGAAGGCGTGTATACTGATCCGCAGGATCAACAACACTTTTACTCAATTACACTTACTAGCGTGTTTGATATTTTTACCCAGCGCCACCAGGTTGCAGCGATTTTACGAAACATCAATTCACTTAAACAGACTCAAGTAGAGCTTGAAAAACTCAATAGTACGTTAGAGCAAAAGGTTCGCCAACGCACAACTGAACTTGAAAGTGCGATTGAACAAGCGTTGGCAGCCAGTAAATCGAAAAGTGATTTTATTGCTAACATTTCCCATGAAATACGTACCCCTATGAATGGTGTATTAGGGATGCTGGAAATGCTCAAAGAAGACACACTAACGCAACAGCAACAGCAATACCTAGAGCTGGCCAATAGCAGCGCTAACTCATTAATGACATTAATTAATGACATCTTGGATTTTTCAAAAATAGAAGCAGGTAAACTTGATATTGATAATCACAGTTTTGATGTGATTACTGTATGCAGTGATATGATCACCTCTATGGCATTACAAGCCCAGCGTAAAGGCTTAGAAGTGTTTTTGCATACCGATAAAGTTATTGATCGTATGTTAGTAGGAGATAGCCACCGATTAAAACAAATATTAATAAACTTACTTAATAATGCATTCAAATTTACCCATCAAGGTGAAGTCAGTTTGACTCTTGGATGTCAGTATCTTACTGAAGAAAAGTTATTAATGAGCTTTGTTATTGAAGATTCAGGCATCGGCATTGCTGAAAAAAATATCGATAAGTTGTTTGAGGCCTTTACCCAAGAGGACACCAGTACCACTCGCCACTTTGGTGGTACAGGGCTTGGTTTGTCAATTTGTCGTAAGTTGGCACAATTGATGGGCGGTGATATTAGCGTCACCAGTGAAAAGGGCCAGGGAAGCTGTTTTACAGCGCAAGTGCAATTACATATTGCAGCTGAGAAAAAGCTCAATACAGCCGTTGAGTTGGCAAAAGATATTCAGGTTGGCGTGCTGATAGATAGCGACAGTGTATATAACAATGTCACTAATTTATTGATTAAAAATTGCCAAGTAGCGGCCAATAATATTCAACGATTTGACTACCAAGCACAATATCAAGAGTTAAAAGTTGATTTACTGGTTGTTGATAATGATCACCCATACTTACAAACACTGATTAATTTATGTAATAAGCAGAATAAAAAATATGTATTAATCTTGCGGGATTTACTGCTTAGTAAAAAAGCCAAAGAGCAGGTGCCTGAAAATTGCCATGTACTTAATAAGCCGCTTACTCAAGATCAATTTAGCTATAAGTTAGCAAGTTTGTTTGGTGTTAATAATAGTTTTTTGGTTGCTAGCCAAGGTAGTGAGCAAACAGAATATGTTGAATACGATTTCTCAAATTTTAAGGTGTTATTGGTTGATGATAATATGATCAACCTTGAAGTTGCCAAAGCAATATTAAAAAATACCGGTGTCACTATTGTATGTGCCAGTGATGGCCTCGATGCGCTAGAAATATTAAATACAGAGCAAACAGCTTTATTTGATCTAATTTTAATGGATTGCCAAATGCCAAACCTCAATGGCTATGACACGACCTCTGCAATTCGCAGCAACAAAGCTGGTGCTGACTATGCGAAAGTGCCTATTATCGCTATGACTGCCAGCGCTATGGCAGGTGACAGAGAACGCTGTATTACAGCTGGTATGAATGATTATATTACCAAACCCATAAAGCCAAAAGTTTTGAAAGACAAATTAGCTATGTGGTTAAAATAAACCACACAGTCTAAATTTTAAGCTGCTGATTTTTCAGGTTTAGCCTTTGGTCCACCAAGATTTTGATTAAGTTTGGTAATATCAGCAGAATTAATCACTGTTTGAGTGTCAGACCAGTGTAGCAATTCGATACGACCATTTTCTTGCTCTACTACTGCGGTACAACTTTCTATCCAATCGCCATCATTACAGTAAACAATGCCATCAACGACTTTGAGTTGTGGGTGATGAATATGACCGCAAATAATACCGTCTACGCCTTGCTTTTTAGCCTCATGAATAGCAGCATTTTCAAATGCCTCTATTGCTTCACGCGCTTTATGAACGCGGGCTTTTATCCAAGCAGCAAGTGACCAATAGTTACCACCATATAGGCGTCGAATACGATTAGTCCAGCGATTTAAAAACAGTAAAAAGTCATAACCTGTATCACCGGCAATACTGATCAGTTTGTTATACCTAGTTGCTGAGTCAAAATCATCACCGTGAACCAGAAGAAATCGTTTGTTGGCTTTGGTTGTGTGAATAAACTGCTGGTGGACTTCAATACCAAATAGGCTGTTATTGACGTAGTGCCGGAATGTTTCATCGTGATTGCCGGGAATATAAATCACTCGAGTACCTTGAACTGCTTTGGCTTGAATACAGGCTAATACTTGATAGTGACTAGGATGCCAATAAAAACTTCGCTTCATAGACCATAAATCGACGATGTCACCCACTAGATAAAGGGTATCGCACTCAATACTATTTAAAAAGTCGAGTAGGTAATCTGCTCGACAATCTTTATAGCCTAAATGTACATCGGAGATCCAAACGGCTGGGTAGTACTTTTTATCACTTTTTTCGATGTCGTGCATAGGAGGTTACTCACGGTGTAATAACAACAAAGTTAAGCAACTTGAATGACGTTTATAAGACTGTTTGACGAAACATCTATGACAATTAATGATCGTGCAAAAACAAAAAAACCGCATTTCGCGGTTTTTTTGTTACAGAGGGTGCTGATGATTAAGCGTTCATGGCCGCTTTGATTGCTTCAACAGCGCTATCAATATCTATCATTAGTTTTTCACCGGTACGGCGATTTTTCAGCTCAACCTTGTTTTCATCAAGATTACGCTCACCAATTACCAACGTGAAAGGTACACCGAGTAATTCCATGTCGTTAAACATCACACCTGGGCGCTCTTTACGGTCATCAAATAACACGTCTAAGCCTGCGGCTTTTAAACCGTCGTAAAGGTTATTAGCGATATCTGGTATACGATGCGATTTATGCATATTCATTGGCACAATAGCTAAATCGAACGGGGCGATTGGCTGTGGCCAAATAATACCGTATTGATCATTATTTTGTTCAATAGCCGCTGCGACAATACGCGATACACCAATACCATAACAACCCATAGTCATTATTTGGTTTTTACCGCTTTCGTTTAATACTCCCGCTTTCATCGCTTCTGAATACTTAGTACCAAGCTGGAAGATATGGCCAACTTCAATACCGCGTTTAATATGTAAAGTACCATTACCACATGGACTAGGATCACCTTCGACAATATTACGTAGATCAGCAACTTCATACTCAGTTACATCGCGATCCCAGTTAATACCGCTGTAATGCTCGTCATCTTTGTTAGCACCGGCTACAAAATCAGCCATTACGTTGGCTGTACGGTCTACTAAAATTGGCATGATTAAGCCAACAGGGCCTAATGAACCCGGTTTAGCACCAATGGCTGCAATTATGTCAGCCTCGTTTGCCATTTCCAGTGGAGAATCTACTAATGGATGTTTTTCAGCTTTAAGTTCGTTAAGCTCATGATCGCCACGTATTACTAATGCAACTAAACCACGTTGACCATCTTCATTTGGCGCGCCGTAAACAATCAGTGTTTTAACACTGCGATGAGGTTTAACACCATAGTGTTTCTTTAGCTCGTCGATAGTTTTCGCATCAGGCGTTGGGAATGCTTTTAATTCTTTTGCGGCAGCAGGGCGCGCTTCACTTGGCGCTAATGCTTCTGCTTTTTCGATGTTTGCTGCGTAGTCACTTTTATCACTAAAGGCGATAGCATCTTCACCTGATTCAGCTAACACATGAAATTCATGAGATACACTACCACCTATAGAGCCGGTATCAGCAATAACAGGACGGTAATCAAGGCCTAAGCGATCGAATATATTACAGTATGCTTTGTGCATTACTTGATAAGTTGCATCTAAACATTCTTCACTTAAATGAAATGAATAGGCATCTTTCATAGTAAATTCACGCGCGCGCATAACCCCAAAACGAGGACGACGTTCGTCGCGCACTTTTGTTTGTACTTGATACAAAGTAAGCGGTAATTGTTTATACGAACTTACTTCTTTACGAACAAAGTCAGTGATCACTTCTTCATGGGTTGGTCCTAACGCGAAAGTACGATTGTGACGGTCAGTAAAACGCATAAGTTCTGGGCCAAACTGCTCCCAACGGCCAGACTCTTCCCATAGATCCGCAGGTTGAATAACAGGCATCAACATTTCGATTGCACCTGATTTGTCCATTTCTTCACGCACAATGTTTTCGACTTTTCGTAACACGCGTAATCCAGAGGGTAACCAAGTATATAGGCCCGACGCGACGCGACGGATCATGCCCGCTCTTAACATTAATTGATGCGATACAATTTCAGCATCTGATGGCGTTTCTTTAAGTGTTGCGAGTATATATTGACTGGTACGCATGTTTATTCCGATAGTTATAAAATTATTATTTCAATTGGGCACTCAGTTTAGCAGCGGTTGCTTTTACACTAAAGCGCTAAGTGTGTTTTTCTAACTTTTTTCTATGCTAGTGACATAGTTATGCTCGTCGTTTACTTGCCAACGGATATTAAAATCATACAAGGTCATTCCATAACTTTGTTCACCCTCTTTTTGCTTTTTATAGGCAGGGCGAGGATCTTGCTTAAGTACATTACTAATAAAGTCATGCAACTGTGGGAAGTTGGTTTGCTGTTCAATAAACGCCTGCACTTGCGGGCTAAACTCAACGGTCATTTGCGTTTCTGGGCGCGTGTCAGCAAAGCCTGCAGTGGCATCAACCATGGCATCTGAATAAGGTAAATATGGTTTGATGTCTAAAATCGGGGTGCCATCAAGTAAATCTATGCCTGCCAATAATAAACACAGCTGGCCATTTTTATACTCTATGCCTTCAAGTTTGACGGCACTCATGCCTATGGCATTGGGTCTAAAGGTCGCGCGTGTGGCGAATACGCCTTTGCGCTCATTACCGCCTAAACGCGGTGGTCTAACCATGGCTGAGTAGCCTTTATCTGCAGTTTCATGAAAGCGAAACAATAACCAAATATGGCTAAATTCATCTAAACCACGAACAAATTCTTCACGGTTAAAATCAGCAGCAAATACCAACTTAGCTTTTGCTTGTGGAACTAAACGCGGTTGGCGAGGAATGGCGAACTTTTGTTTATAAGGAGATTGAATATGGCCAATAGCCGTTAGTTGAAAATCGCTCATGAAACTCAATTACTGTTAAAGATACGATATTCTAACCGCTAACAACAAAAAAGGCAGCTCGAAGCTGCCTTTTACTGCTAAATAACCTCAAAATAGGTTAAGCATTTCTTAGAACATATATTGGAATGAAACCGATGCTACATCCATTTCTGGATCAATTTCATCTTTTAGTTCATAGCGTTCATACTCAAAGCGTACCTGCATGTTGGTGGTGAATGCGTACTCGATACCTGCACCATAAAATACATCGCCTCCACTTTGATCTGCTGATATCTTACCAATAGCAGGAAGGTCGCTGGTTACCTCAGCATCCCATTCTAGCCAACCACCTTTAGCATAGACAGAGAAGCTATCCGTAATAGGGGCAGCTAACCGTGCGGCCAAAGACACACCATCAACTTCAGCATAGCTATCAATATCGCTTACTTCATCAAAGTTTTGATAGGCAAGCTCTAAACTTAAATACTTATTAAATTGCGTACCAACGTAACCCTTAAGCATTTGTGAATCATCATCAAAATCGATGTCGTCATCAGAGTCTTCAAATTTGAATGAGTATTGACCATAGCCAATACCTGTATATACGCGAGGGTAATCCATGTTTGTTGTTTCTGCACTAGCTGCAGTATTAAAACCTAACAATGCTAATGAGATAGCAGAAAGTGAAATTGATTTAATCATTTAATAGCTCCTTTACAAAATAAAAATATAACCTTTAAATTACCGGTTAATTTTAATATTGCATGGTGCGTGCCATGATTAATTTGGCTTAAAAACAGCCAGTTATAGTCTTTTATAGCATATAAAGTATACCAATGAGCGCTATTTAAACGCTCGTTCAGTTTGGCTGGAGAAAATATTTCTGACTAGGATGTAGCTTTTACAGATAGATAGTTTAGGTGATCAGGGTTCTGATTTATGCAATAAAGTTTCAGTTTCTATGGCAATCTCTTTCATCTTAATTGCGTAGTTTTCTAATTTTTTGTCTTCATTACTCACTGCGATGTATTCTGGCACTGCTACGGGGTAACCTGTTTCGTCCATGGCAACAAAGCTAATTACACAGTGGTTAGTCTCAACTAAATTACGCGTTTTCGGATCGCCACAGCGAACTTGTATAAAGATTTGCATACTGGTTTTGCCAGTGTGGGCAATTTTAGCTTCAACTTCAACAATTTGACCAACTAGAATTGGGCGACGAAATTTAACCCCAGCGACAGATACAGTGACACAGTAATGACCACTCCAACCAGCAGCGCAGGCATAACCTGCTTGGTCAATCCACTTCATGACGACACCGCCATGAACCTTCCCGCCAAAATTCACATCGGTGGGCTCTGCTAAAAAACGGAATACAACATTAGACGACGGCATAAAAATATCTCACTCATATATAATTCTTATTAGCATAGCGCAAAAAAGGGGCCGAAGCCCCTGCAATTTAGGATAGGTTTATAACTTATATGTAAAATATTATTTTTACGCTGTATCAAGCGCTTTAATTGTATTTAGATTACATATTTGGGTAGTTGGGACCACCGGCTCCCTCAGGTGTTACCCAGGTGATGTTTTGGCTCGGATCTTTAATATCGCAGGTTTTACAATGCACGCAGTTTTGTGCATTGATCACAAACTCGTCTTTGCCAGCAATTTGCTGTATCTCATACACACCCGCCGGGCAATAGCGCTGAGCAGGCTCGTCAAATTTAACTAAGTTAACATCGATAGGAATAGCGCTATTTTTTAGTTTTAAATGACACGGCTGAGATTCTTCATGATTGGTATTTGATAAAAACACCGAAGATAATTTATCAAAGCTGAGTTGACCATCAGGCTTCGGGTAATTAATGACACTGGCCTGATTTTTATCAACTAGCGTTGCGTGATCTGGGATATTATCTTTAAAAGTAAAAGGTAATGCCCCTGCAAAAATATTTTGATCAAGGGTGTTATACGCACCACCAAGAAATTTTCCTAGCTTATGCATCACAGGGCCAAAGTTACGTGATTGGTATAGCTCTTTATAAGCCCAGCTTTGTTTAAATGCTTCGCTGTAGTCAACTAAGTCAGTATGCTGTTGCTCGTTTGTAAGCGCGCTAAAGATCACCTCAGCGGCAATCATACCTGACTTCATCGCTGTGTGGTTGCCTTTGATTTTGGCAAAATTCAAGGTGCCAGCATCACAGCCGACCAACAAACCACCCGGGAAGTGCATTTTTGGTAATGAGTGTAAGCCACCTTTTGCAATCGCACGAGCGCCATAAGCAATACGTTCACCACCGGCTAATACATCTTTAAAGATTGGGTGGTGTTTCATGCGCTGAAATTCATCAAACGGGCTTAAATGCGGGTTTGAGTAATTTAAATCAACAATTAAGCCGACTACAACTTGATTATTATCACTGTGGTACATAAACGCACCACCGTTAGTATCTGCACTTAAGGGCCAACCGGTGCCATGAACTACCGTGCCTTGCTTGTGTTTAGCAGGATCGATTTGCCAAATTTCTTTAAAGCCTAAACCATAATGTTGCGGTGAGGCATCTTGATCAAGTGCAAATTGAGTGATCAGCTGTTTACCTAAGTGACCACGACAACCTTCAGCAAATACAGTGTATTTAGCACGAAGTTCCATGCCAGGCATAAAGCCATCTTTTTCATTGCCATTGCTATCAAGGCCCATATCGCCGGTAATAATGCCTTTTACTGTGTCATCTTCAATAATCAGTGAGTGTGCGCTAAAACCTGGGAAAATCTCAACCCCTAGGTTTTCTGCTTGCTCTGCAAGCCAGCGGCATACATTACCCATAGAGACAATATAGTTATCAGAATTATGAAATGTTTTAGGTGCGGCAAAGTGAGGGATAGCGGTGGCTTTGCTGTCATTATTAAACCAATATATTTCATCACTGGTTACTTTAGTGGTCACTGGTGCGCCAAGTTCTTGCCAATTGGGCAGTAACTCGTCCAAAGCGGTGGTTTCAAATACTGCGCCCGATAATATATGGGCGCCCACTTCGGAGCCTTTTTCAACCACGCAGATCATGCACTCTTGTTGTTTTTCTTGTGCTTGTTGCGCTAATCGTATGGCGGTAGCTAAGCCTGCAGGGCCTGCGCCGACAATAACGACATCAAATTCCATGGTTTCGCGTTCGACCATATTAACCTCTTTTATGTGACGGACCTGTGCCTTTACGAGGGCAATTTCATACTTGCAAATGAAACGTTACAGGCGATGAATAGTTTAAGGTTATTTTAGGTTGACGTTTACGTCAACAGGAAGTAGTCTGATTTCATAAAATAAATAGGTTGACGTACACGTTAGCTTGTAGGTTTAAATAATTATGGAGTTCCTATGAAAGTTCTCGTTCCAATAAAAAGAGTTATCGACTACAACGTAAAAGCACGCGTTAAAGCAGATAATAGCGACGTTGATCTAACTAATGTGAAAATGGCACTTAACCCATTTTGCGAAATTGCCATTGAAGAAGCTATCCGCTTAAAAGAGGCGGGCACTGCCACTGAAGTGATTGCTGTAACCATTGGTGCTAAAGCATCTCAAGAACAATTACGTACAGCTCTGGCACTGGGCGCCGATAAAGCGATTCATATTGAGACTGACGAAAAATTAGAATCACTGCACGTTGCAAAGCTGCTTGCTAAAATCGTCGAGCAAGAAGCCCCTGAACTGGTGATTTTAGGTAAACAGTCGATTGATTCAGATAACAATCAAACAGGTCAAATGCTGGCGGCTCTTACTGGGCGCGGGCAAGGTACGTTTGCATCAAAGGTCGACATAGCAAATGGCACTGTTAATGTGACGCGTGAAGTTGATGGCGGTTTACAAACAGTGGCATTAAAGTTACCGGCCGTAGTCACAACAGACTTACGTTTGAATGAACCCCGTTATGCATCATTGCCAAATATTATGAAAGCCAAACGTAAACCACTTGAGGTAATTGCAGCTGATAGCTTAGGTGTAGACTTAACCCCGCGTATCGAACTTGTTGCGGTACATGAACCGGCAAAACGCAGTGGCGGTATCATTGTTGATGATGTAGCCCAGTTAGTTGATTTATTAAAAACACAAGCGAAGGTGATTTAAATGAAAACATTAGTTATAGCAGATCATGACAATGGCAGTTTAAAGCCTGAAACTTCTAAAACCATAAACGCAGCATTAAAGCTTGGTTTTGCTGTTGATGTACTAATTGCTGGTGAAAACGTAGCACCAATGAGTGAAATAGTGGCCAGTATTGCAGGTGTAAACACCGTGCTGGTGGCTGATCATAGTGAGTATGCGCATCAGTTAGCTGAAAACATCGCAGATTTAGTGTTATCGCTTGCGCCAGATTATTCGCATCTTGTTGCTAGTGCCACTACAACGGGCAAAAATTTCATGCCACGTGTTGCCGCATTACTTGATGTTGCACAAATTTCAGAAATCATTGATGTGGTTGACGCTGATACATTTAAACGTCCAATCTATGCAGGTAATGCCATCGCAACTGTAAAATCACTGGATAGCAAAAAAGTGATCACCGTTCGTGCAAGTAGCTTTGATCTGCAAGGTGAGCAAGCTCCCGCTGAGAGTCGTGTTGTTGATTCTGTGTTTAGCAGTGAATTAAGCGCATTTGTAAGTGTTGAGCAAACCGAATCTGAGCGCCCAGAGTTAACTGCTGCGCAAGTGGTTATATCAGGTGGACGCGGTATGCAAAATGGCGAGAACTTTTCATTACTTAATGGTATTGCCGATAAACTAGGCGCGGCAATTGGTGCGTCTCGTGCTGCGGTTGACGCAGGCTTTGTGCCAAACGATATGCAAGTGGGTCAAACCGGTAAGATCGTTGCGCCTAACTTATATATTGCCGTAGGCATTAGTGGCGCAATTCAGCACTTAGCGGGTATGAAAGACTCTAAAGTGATTGTGGCTATCAATAAAGATCCCGATGCGCCAATCTTCCAAGTGGCAGATTATGGTTTAGTAGCAGATTTATTTGATGTGCTACCAGAGCTTGAACAAGCACTCTAATTTATAACGATTCTGGTTGTTAAAAGCTGTTGTGATCAGTTTACTGATCACGCGGCTTTTTTTCTTTTATTTTACCAATCAGAAAGTCTGTAATATCTAACTAAGTAATTACCATGAATAAGGAGTATCACTTGTCGTTTAGTGAGTTGGGTGCATTATTTTTTTAACACACATTGCCTTTTTACACTTTTTTTGCGCAAAATGTCAGGACACGCTAAGCTGAGGCTAAATGACTAGAAATTTAGAACTAAAAAATTAATAATCAATAAGCTAGCTTCACCCTTATCCCTTACATTTTTTAGAATACGTTGAGACCTCGCAGTGAAAACCAAAGCAATCCGCAATTTTTATATCAATGAAGAGCAGTCGGTCTATTTGCTTTCGCACCATGACGCCAAAAAACATCGCCAATGGTTGAATATCTGTATTAAGCAACTCACTAATTTAGGCTACAGCCAGGTTGAAATGATTGGCTCGGGTGCTTTTGGATTTGTATTTGCGGGTTTAGATGAGCGTAAACTTCCTTGGGTGTTTAAATTTTCACGTATCACCTTGGCGCAAAGTGTACGTGATCGACTTGAGGACGAAGCGTATATGCTCTCGCAAGTTGATAACCCATTAGTGCCTAAGTTTTATGCTTTTGAACGGATAAAAAAGCAGGGCATTTTAATGATGGCCCGCGCGCTGGGCGAAGACTTAGAAAAAGTATCACTTAAAAAAGGCCGCTTTAGCGCAGCAGCAATCGCCAGTTTAGCGCTAAAACTACGTAATGTATTAATAGACCTACGCACTCAGCAAAATGGCATAACGCCACAACCGATTGTGCATGGCGATATCAAGCCCTCTAATCTAGTGTGGGATGAACATACCCAAGGCTTATCGCTGGTGGACTGGGGCAGCTCGGTGTATGCCCAAATAGACAGTAATGGCGAGCCAATCACCAGTAACTTTATGGATTTAATGTCTGGCGATTTAAGTACCACCAATGCGCGGATGGGGGATGTGTATTTTATTGGTGATGAGCAAATGTCAGGTGCTAAATCATCGCCGCGTTTTGATGAGCAAGGCGTGGCGTCCACCTTATACGCACTGGCTTCTGCACAGTCATGCCGATTTGGCGCGCAAGTGATCCCAGCCAGTTCACTAGGGCTCCCTATGGAGCTTGCAAAAGTGATTGACGGTATGCTCTCTAAAAATAAAATTACAAGAGACGGGGCGGGTGATTACTTTATACGTAATATGCCTGCTATGGCAAAAGCATATTTACCAGAGCTCAATTTAGCTGAAGATGTGCGAGCCAATATTCCATTTTGGTTTGGTAACGATGACGAACTACCTGATACTGTGGTTTATAGTTCACGTAAACAATTTTTACGCCAAGCCGACCTCAATCAACAACTGCTTGATGTAAATGACGCTCAATTGGACCGGTATTATAAAGAATTCCTGTTTGATACCGGTGATACTGAAAAAGCATTTTTAGCCTCTATCAGCCGATTAGCAAAATATCCAGTAGTAGGGGGCTTAAGCTTTCATTGGAAAGAGGAATCACTGTTCGTTGAATCATCACTGATCATGCATGATGAAAGTTTAGGCCATGCTTTTACCCAAGCGGTTAATAATACCGTGATGTTGGCACAAGGCATTCATCAAAAAGGCTTATTTAAGTGTTGTTTATTTGATGCCAGAAAGACCATTCAACTGGAGCGTGATGGCACAGGGGCATTTAAGTTTGAACAACTTCCAGAGCTTGACTATGAGGTAATGAATTTAAAAAGCTCAGAAGTCACCCGACCACATTCTTATTTTGAAGACGGTAAAGATCCGGACGAGCAACTGCAGCTACCTAAAAAAGTGATCAAATGCGTATTTGAGTTAAACCAAATACATCATACCGGCTGCATTATTTTTGAAGCTTTACCAGATAGAATGAAAATACATCATTACTATCGTTTGTTAGATGGCACTAAAGAAGCACAGTTTAAGCGCTTGCTTAATAAGTTGATGCAATATGCGGTGAGCATTACTGATGTGGGGGTTGCCGGGTTTATGAAACTACCTTACAAAAATACCCGTGAGTTTGCCTTGTGTGATCGCCAGCCTGATTTTTTCTATCCTAAAGATCCTAAACGTTTTGGCGCTTAATTTTGCCGTGTAAATACGTTAAACTAATGCATCAAAAAAAGGATAAATAATGGCAAAAACTCAGCCCGCAATCACTATGCAAAGCTTTGGTATTTATACAAAGTGGGATTCATCATCAAAAGCCTTACCGCAAATTCAAGCATTTACCACAAAAGTACCCGCACAACTCGATGTGGAGTTTGGTTTTATCATTAATATTAAAAAAGCCAAAGGCGAAAAGCTTCATTATTGTATTTATCATCCTGACATACCGGATGCTGATGGTGAGGTAATGCCACCATTTGACGGCTTTGAATACGTTAAAGACAATGACTGGCACTTTTACTTAGGTGATACCTTGTGGCAACCTATCAGCAATAAAATAGGTGACTGGCGCATGACCATAGAGCTAAACGGTAAACTGATTGCCGATAAAACATTTTCAGTGTTTGAACAAGAGTCCATGTCAGAAATTGAGTTTTGGCAAAAGCGCGGGTATTAAATACTTTATGTGTATATAGGCTTATTGTATTTGTAGTAAGTGTAATTGTTGAAAATAAATTAGGACGAGGTGGTTACTCCACCTCATGAAATAAATTAGATTTTAATTACTTTGAGCCAGCTCTTTTCTAATAATCTCTGCGCCAGCGGTTAACGCATTGAGCTTACCTCTTGCAACTGCGCGAGGTAGGGGGGCCATACCACAGTTAGTACACGGGTAGAGCTTGTCAGCATCGACAAACTGCAGTGCTTTACGTAGCGTATTTGCCACTTCTTCAGGTGTTTCTATGGTATTGGTGGCAACGTCAATGGCGCCAACCATTACTTTTTTACCGCGAATAAGTTCAAGTAGTTCCATTGGTACATGAGAGTTGTGACATTCTAATGAGATAATATCAATATTAGATTGCTGCAGTTTTGGAAATGCTTCTTCGTATTGTCGCCATTCTGAGCCTAACGTTTTTTTCCAATCTGTATTGGCTTTGATGCCATAACCATAACAAATATGTACGGCCGTTTCGCATTTAAGGCCTTCAATGGCTTTTTCTAAACACGCAATTCCCCAATCATTTACCTCATCAAAAAACACGTTAAATGCAGGCTCATCAAATTGAATGATATCAACCCCCGCAGCTTCTAGTTCTTTGGCTTCTTGATTAAGAATTTTGGCAAATTCCCAAGCGAGCTGTTCGCGGCTTTTATAATGGTCATCATAAAGTGTATCTATCATAGTCATAGGACCTGGTAGCGCCCATTTGATCGGTTTTTTGGTTTGGCTGCGTAAAAACTTAGCATCATCAACAAAAACCGGTTTTATACGACTAACAGGTCCAATGACTGTCGGTACACTGGCATCATAGCGGTCACGAATTCTCACCGTTTTACGGTTTTCAAAATCTACACCGTTAAGGTGCTCAATAAATGTGGTAACAAAGTGTTGGCGTGTTTGTTCGCCATCACTGACAATATCAATACCTGCGCATTGTTGCTCTTGCAGAGAGATCCGTAACGCATCGTGTTTGCCGTCAATTAATTCATCACCTTGAAGTTTCCAAGGTGACCAAAGAGTCTCCGGCTCTGCAAGCCATGAAGGTTTAGGTAAGCTGCCTGCAGTTGAAGTCGGTAATATTGTTTTGCTAATAGATGTTTTCATAATAAATAATGCCATTTATTTGGGTTAACTTTTTAAGTTGCGATTGAATCTAACGATTGAACTCGCTATTACGCGTAATTAGCAGACCATTGCTCAAGCACTGTTTGATATGGCTTGATGAAGTGCTGCTCAGCAAATTTCCCCTGTTCATTCGCCAATTTACTGCGCTCTTCACGGTCATAAACAATTTGCGTGAGTGAATGATCTAGGTTCTTCAAATTTGGTTGATATGATTTCCCCGCAGTCGCATTGGCATTATAGATCTCTGGTCGGTAGATTTTTTGAAATGTCTCCATAGTGCTAATAGTGCTAATAAGCTCAAGATGAGTGTAATCATTTAGCAAATCACCAACAAAATAAAAGGCTAAGGGCGCTACACTATTTGGCGGCATAAAATAACGCACCTGCAAGCCCATTTTTTTGAAATATTGCTCAGTCAAAGACGGTTCATTTGGCTGATATTCAACACCTAACGCAGGGTGCTGATTTTCAGTACGATGATAGGTCTTGTTATCCGAAACACTTAGGCATATTACTGGCGGCTTTTTAAAGTGCTTTTTGTAGCTGTCAGAACTAATAAAATATTTAAATAGTTTGCCATGCAGCTCGCCAAAGTTATCAGGAATACTAAATTTAGGCTGATCTTTATTATGTTCTTGCAGTAATACACTAAAATCATAGTCGCGCACATAGGAGGAAAAATTATTTCCTACAATGCCTTCAATGCGTTTGTTAGTGTGATGATCAACAATATTTGTTTTCAATATTTCAATCGATGGAAAGCTATTACCACTGCCAGCAATATCCATATCAACAGAGATGATTTCAAGCTCTACAGAATAACGATCCGCTTTTGGGTTATCCCACTGCGCCAAGGCATTAAAACGGTTATCGATCATTTTTAAGGCGTTGCGTAAGTTTGCTTGACGATAACTGCCTCTGGCCAAGTTTGCAAAATTGGTAGTGATACGTGTATTAGCTGCTGGATGATAATTTTCATCGAGACAAATACTCTTAATAGTAAATGTGAAATCTTTAGTCATAGTGATCTATATCCAATTATCTGATTTAAAACCTGCGTTTATGCTGTGCTCTTGAGCGGATTAACGTTACTGATCTCGTAAGTGATGTTCACAGTTTTTGTGCCTGATGGCTTAATTAAAACCGCTGTAAAACTGTGTTGCCTCTAAGAGTTGAGCTATTTATACGTGGATCGATACATGAATAAAAACGGTTTAATTTCACCTAAAACATGAGCTGTATTCATCAACTAATAATATTGCACGCCATTAGCTATAAATTATCTGAAGTGGCACTTGAAAAAAAAGAGTTTCAACTTGGCCCTACAGACATTTAGACTTCTAGATGTGTAAGTTGTATTTATTTCATCTAAAACATGAGGATTATTCAGGGCTTAATTTAGCCAAATATATCAATAGACATCAGTTATATTGATATACTCGCGGCTAATATGGTGAGTGATAGCAGCTCAATAGGAAATAGAACCGCATTCATTTAGCATGAGTGCTCCCAAATTATAATAAGAGATAACGCAATGAGTGAATTGATAATGTTGATTTTATACTGCGCCTTACTTGGCTGTGGCGTAGGTTTTTTAGCAGGGCTGCTAGGTATTGGGGGCGGGCTGGTTATTGTTCCTGTGTTGAGTATTATTTTACTGCATTTTGAAATTCTACCAGCTGAGCAAGTCGTTATTGCCGCAATTGCAACGTCATTAGTATCAATATTATTTACATCAACGTCTTCCGCAATCGCACATCATAAAAATGGCAATGTTCCATGGACTCTTGCTCCTTGGGTAATGACGGGCGTTGCACTGGGGGCGCTTATCAGTGGCTTTATAGCGGCACTATTACCTGAGCAGGTTGTTCGCTTAGTGTTTGCTATCACAGTGGTACTTATTGCGATAAAGATGTTTGTAAGTAACAAGCGTGAGCCATCGGTTGAGCGTGGCATGCCCAATAAAAGTGTGTTAACCATTATGACCACGATCACCGGCGGCTTGTCTGCGATGATCGGTATTGGCGGAGGCGCGCTTTTGGTACCATTGTTAACGTTTTTCTCAGTCGATATGAAAAAAGCCATAGGGTGTGCATCCGCATGCGGCATTGTTATCGCATTATTTGGTTCAATTGGTTACATCAGCTCAGGCAGCTGCCATTTTGCACTAGAAGATGGATTTGCTGGATTTGTGTATTTACCAGCGTTATTCGGTATTATTTGCACATCCTGGTTTACCGCCCCGTTAGGCGCCAAAGCCACCCATCACTTACCAGTCACGTTAGTCAAAAAAATCTTCGCCGCATTGTTGCTAGTAACCGCTGTCAAAATGATTATGTATTAAAAGGAAGGGCACTGCAGTGAAACGAATAGAGCCAATAATTTATCAAATCGGTTCTATTTGCGTAGGCTAGCTCTTTAAGCGCAGCGAACCTTAATTTCTTTGTGAATAATTCACTAAAATTTTATTGCACAAAGAGGAAAGAATGAGAAATAAATGAGGGCTTAAATCTGAGAAAGCTAAGTCGTTTTTTAAATGAAAGTACATTAGAACATTTATGAAAAGTATCCGTATAAACGCAAAAAAGCTGGCACTGCCAGCTTAATTATTAAAATATTTTGTTAGCACCTAGCACCTAGCACCTAG